>JALYWZ010000482.1 GCA_030852505.1 Myxococcota bacterium
GGCGCCGACGCTTGCCCGCCGGCGCCGCCCGAGGGCTGAAAGCGCAGCGCGGCGTTCGGCACCGACAACACGCCCTTGTGCTCGGACGCTATGATGGTCGCGGTCGCGGTCATGCCAGGCTTGAGCAGCCGCTCCTGGTTGTCGACCGTGAGCAGCGCTTCATAGGTGACGACCGTGGCGTCTGCCTTGGGCAGGTTGTTCAGCCGCAGCACCTTGGAATCGAAGCGGCGCTTCGGATAAGCGTCGACCACGAACGTGGCACGGCCGCCCTGCTCGACCTTGCCGATGTCCGCCTCGTCGACGTCGACCTTGAGCTGCATCTGCGTCAGTGCACGCGCCAGCGTGAACAACACCGGCGTCTGGAAGCCCGCCGTGACGGTCTGGCCCTCCTCCACGGTGCGCGCCAGCACGATGCCGTCGATCGGCGAGCGGATCTGGGCCTTGCTGCGGCTGGTTTGAGCTTGTTTGAGGCCGGCCTGCGCGACCGTGATCTGGGCGGATGCCGAGGTGGCGCTCGCCTTGGCACGCTCGAGCGCGGCGTCTGCAGCTTCCATCTCCTGGTTGGAGACCAGGCCGCGGCCGTGGAGCTCACGCGTACGCGTCGCCTTGAGCTCGGCTTCGTGAACGGTGGTCTTCGCGGTCTTCAACGAAGCCTGCGCGCTCACGAGCTGAGCCTGCGATTCTTCGACGCGCGCGTTGAGCTGGTCGGGGTCGATCTCGACCAGGATCTGGCCGGCCTTGACCTGGTCGTTGATGTCCGCGTTCACCTTCACGACGCGCCCCGTGACCTCGGCGCCGACCTCGACCGCGTCGAGCGGGCTCAAGGTGCCGGTCGCAACCACGGTCTCCCTCACGTCCGCGATTTCGGCCTTCGCGGTGATGAAGCGCTCCTTCGGTTGCTTTTCGCGCTGCGCCCGGAAGTAAAAAATGGCGCCTGCGACGAGCCCGACCCCGAGGAGCAGCAGGAGCCAGCGCACGAGGCTCCCGCCGCGTGTCCGGCGAGTGCCGATGGCCTTCAATACTTCGGGGTCGCCCTGATTTTGGGTGGTGTTCGGCTGCGCCAAGCGTTCCTCGAGGTGAGACTACGTTCCGGCGGACGAGATCCGTCGCTCGAAAGATCTAGAAAGCGGAGCCAGGGGCCGCCGACCCCGGCCGGGCTCCCGCAGGGCGCATTTTGCCCCACCTGGCCGCTTTGGCTAGCGCGCCTGGCGAGCCCGGCGGCGCGCTCGCAACCGGGCAAAGGCGAAACCGGCCAGGGCCGCCCACCCCGACGCCCCGCCGGCCGGAGGGGACAGGAAGGCGCAACCTCCCGAGGCCGTCGGCACGCGCCCCCCGCAGAGCTTCGACAACCCGTGTCGCGGAGTGCACTCGGCTTGGGACGCGGCCTCGTCCGGAGGATGGAGCGCGCAGATGCCGTCGATGTCGTCCTGCCGGAGCTCGCCGGTCTCCGTGTCCGCGTAGCTAGGCGCCATCACCGCCGTCGCCTCCGACGAGTGGCCGAGACCTAGGAAGTGCCCCATCTCGTGGGTGAGCACGGACGACAGGATCAGCCCGCCTTCGTGGTTCGGCGATTCGAACGGCATGTTCGCCGAGTTGATGGCGATGTCCGCGTCGTAGATCTCGCCGGTCTCGGTGCTGAACTGGATGATCGTCAGGGCGATGGTGCGGCGCTCGTCACCGAAGGGCCACTCGTCGTCGGTGAACAAGACGACGTTGGCGTTGCCGGTCTGGTTGTATTCGACCTCGCCGCAAGCGACGGGACCGACGTTCAGCAGCTTCACCCCCGGCGTTCCGTCGCCGCAGTTGGCCTCGAGCCAGCGCGAGGCCGCGAGCTCGGCCGCCTCGTTGGCGAGGTCGTAGTCGATCTCGAACTTCTCCGAGCCGGCGGAGTTGACGCCGAAGCTCACGCACTTCGAGGGCCAGAACAGCGCGGGCCGTGACTCGGTCACGGGGCAGCCGAAGCCGTCGTAGACACATTGCGCGTCGGGGTCGTCCTCGTCGCAAGCGCGCGCGACGCAGTAAGCTTGCGCCGGAAGCGCCGCGAGCGCCCCCGCGCAGAGCAGCAGCCAGGACAGCGCTCGCTTCACCGCGCGCTCCGGATCCGCTCGACGCCGCGCTCGAGCTCTTGCCCCGTGAGGAGCGACACCGCCGAGTCGCGGCGCGACCGGGCGGGCAGTGCCTCCTCGCTCGCCTGGAGCCTTGGCACGCCACGGTTCGCGCGCACGGCGTAGTGACCCTGCGCCATGGCGTTGACCCGGTGATGGTCCGAAGCCCGGGAGAGGAACACGAGGCAACGCTCGCCGAGCGCCAGCCTGGCTTCCCCCGGCACCAGCTGGCCGATCTTGCCGATGCTGCCGCCGAGCGTGCGAACCCAGAGCTCGGCGGAGCCTCCGCTATCCAGCACGTCACTATCGCGAGCCACGCGCGTGTAGGTGACGATCAGACGACCGACGGGGCTATCGATCCACTCCGCGTGCTTCTCGAGCGGAACCCCGACCCAGATCCGCTCGCTGGTGCGCACCAGCTCCGGCAGCGAAACGGGGAGGAACTGACTCGCCCGCGCGACGGGCGCCCCCAGCAGCACCGCGGCGGGCGCGATCAGGCCAAACCTCAGACAATCCCTGCGCAGCATGTGAGCCAAGCTGCCGGAGCCTACACCATCGAGACCAGCGGAGTCAGCCGTCGGAGAGCGGCGGCTTGGTGGCGCGACGGGCGATGGTCACGCCGGAGCTCCGCACCGTGAGCTCCAGATCGCGGAAGCGCTGGGCCAGGGCCCGGACCAGCGCGCCGCTCCAGCCGTCGAGAGCGAGCTCTTCGGTCATCGTGGACTTGTCCAAAACCAGGACCGTCACGGTCGTCTCCGCCACGACGCTCGCCGCGCGCGGCTCGTCGAGCAGCAGCGCCATCTCGCCGAACACCTCGCCCGGCCCCATCGTCAGCAGCGTCTCGTCCGTGCCGTCCCTGTTGCGGTAGGCCCGGCAGCTGCCGCTGACGATCATGTAGGCCGCATCACCCACGTCGCCCTCGCGAATGATCACCGTGCCCGCGCCGAACACCCGCCGCGGCAGCGCCAGACCTCCGCGCAGGAACGCCTGCAGATCGCTGCGCAGCTCGAGCACGGTCTGGTAGCGCTCTCGGGGGTTCGAGCGCGTGGCCTTGTCGACGATCTGGCGGATCGCTTTGGGGATACCGATACCCTGAGTGGCGAGGTCGATCGGCACGACCTGGCCGTCTTTCGCGCGCTCGATGATCGCGTCCTGATCCCGCGCTGGCCCCCAGGGCCGCTTGCCGCTCACGATCTCGTAGATCACGGCGCCGAGACCGAACACGTCGGTGCGCTCGTCCATGTCGGCCGGGTTCCCGCGGGCCTGCTCGGGGGCCATGTATTCGGGCGTGCCGGCGGGCCCAGGCGCCTCCATCTGTGCGAACTCGCCCGAGGCCGGGCGGGTGCGGGTGAGGCGCGCGAGGCCCCAATCCATCACGTAGACCTGGCCGAAACCGGCGACCATGATGTTGTCGGGCTTGAGGTCGCGGTGCACCACGCCCCGGTCGTGCGCGTAGGCGATCGCGTCGCAGACCTTGACCATGATTTCGAGCCCCTCGATCAGCCGATCGCTCGTGCCCGGGGGCCGCTCCGGATCGCGCAGCCAGCGGTCGAGGCTCTTGCCCTGCACGAGCTTCATCGTGAAATAGGGCGTTCCGGACGGAGCGAGCGACAGCTCGTGCACGGGCACGATGTTCGGGTGCTCGAGCTGGCCGGTGATCTGCGCCTCGGCGATGAAGCCGTCGCGGTAGAACGGTTCCCGCGCGAGCTTCCGATCCAGGCGCTTCAGCGCCACGTGTCGGAGCAGGTTGCGATCGGTGGCCGGATGGATGCGGCCCATGCCGCCGCGCCCGAGCTCCTCGAACACGCGCAGGTGATCGGGGGTGGGGATGCCCTCGACCTCGATCTCCTCGGCGTCGACTTGGTGCGCGCCTCCGACGGGGATCGACTCGATGACGTAAACGGGCTCGCGACTCCAGGCGTCGGTGTTTCGGCTCACGCGGGTCTCCTTTACCGGACCAACGGCGGAGATTACTCCTTTGTGCGCCGCGCTGCTCGGGATGCGCTGACCGCCCAAGGATTTTCACGAGGGCAAAACCGCGAGCCGGCCCGGATTTTCAGGGCGCTTTCGGCCGAATCGTCACTCGCGGATGGTCGCCGAGAGCTCGGTCCGGAGGGCGGCGGCCACGCGCCCGCGCACCTCCAGCGCCTCGGCCATTTCGAGCGTGCGGTTTCCGGCGTTCAGCCGCAGGCGGATTGCCAGCGCCTTCTGGTCCTCACCGAACTGGGCCCCTCGGAACACGTCGAACAGCTCGACCTCGCGCAAGAGCGCGCCCGCCGCCGTGCGCGCGACACGGCGCACCGCTTCGGCAGTGACCGAGAGCGCCACGACGCAGGCGATGTCGATGTCGATCGACGGCAGGCGATCGAACTCCGCGTAGCGCGCGCGTTCGCCGAAACCCGCGAGCAACACGCCGAGCTCGAGCTCCGCCACGAACACCGGCTGGGCTTCGAGCTCGAACGCGCGCAGCACCAGCGGGTGGACGGCGCCGACCGAGCCCACCACCCGGCCGCCGGACGAAACGCGCGCGCTCGCACCCGGTCGGAACACCGCCTCGTTCGCGGCTTCGATCGAGAGCTCGCGGCCGAGACCGAGGCTCCCGAGCGCGCTCTCCAGCAC
>JALYWZ010000483.1 GCA_030852505.1 Myxococcota bacterium
TGATGGCGTGAAGTGGTACGGCGGCGGAAGAGAGAAGGAGCGGCAGGAGGCGCGCGCCCATCACAGCGCCCGCACCATTCAACAGATGCAGAGTGAAGCCGACCAGCTGGCCCAACAGGCTCGGCGCTCGGAGCAGCGCAGCGACGCCGCGCTGGACCACGCCGCCAAGTTCGTCGAGAGCGATAACGCGCGGGCGAATGCGGTACTCTCGAATTTCTAGAGCCGCGAAAGCATTGGGGATTGCTGGCGCACGGCCGAGCTCGAAAAAAAATCGCAGCGAGTTAGTCGATCTCGGTCGAGCCCGTTCGTCGCCGCTACGAAGCCAGGATAAAAGCCGGCCCAAGCGGCCGGCGCTCCGGCTTCCGAAACAGGAGACTTACCCATGCGAGTGATTGTGATGATCAAGGCGAACCAGGACTCCGAGGCCGGCAAGCTCCCGAGCGAGCAGCTGCTCGCCGACATGATGAAGTTCAACGAGGAGCTCGTGAAGGCCGGGGTGATGCAGGCCGGCGAGGGCCTGATGCCGAGCAAGAACGGCAAGCGCGTGCGCCTGTCGCGCAACAAGCAGACGGTGATCGACGGTCCGTTCGCGGAGGCGAAGGAGCTGGTCGCGGGCTTCTGGATCTGGAAGGTGAAGTCGCTCGACGAGGCCGTCGAGTGGGTGAAGCGCATGCCGACCCCCAAGGACGCCCCCGCCGACGAAGAGGGCGAGATCGAGATCCGTCAGATCTTCGAGGCCGAGGACTTCGGCGACAACCTGACGCCGGAGCTCCGCGAGCGGGAACAGGCTCTCCGCAACCAGACGACCAGGGCGTAACGCGAGGCTCGAAAAAGACAGCCGCGACGTGATTCCCTGAGGCCGAATCACGTCGCGCGGGACGAGGGCGAGAGCGTGTTATAAGCGCGCACCATGTCGCGACTCGCCACTCTCGCATCGGTCGGAACCCTGGGTGCCTCGCTGCTGCTCGCAAGCTGCGTGAAGCAGAGCTCGCCGTGTAGTGAGCCTGCGGCCACGCCGGTGCCGGCGCCCGTGGTCGCTTCGGCTGCGACGACGCCCTCTGCCGCCGCACCAGCGCCCAGCGCGTTCACCACGCTGCGCGCTGCGGCCGCGCCGACGGGGCGCAAGGTCGGCGTCGCGCTCGCCACCTGGTTCTTCGAGACACCGGGCTACCAGGAGCTCGCCGCCGCGCAGTTCGACTCGCTCACGCCCGAGAACGAGATGAAGTGGTACGAGGTCGAGCCGCAGCCCGGCGTGTTCAACTTCAAGGGCGGCGACAAGTTGGTCGCGTTCGCCGAGCAGCACGGGATGCGCATGCGCGGCCACACGCTGGTCTGGCACAACCAGCTCGCGCCCTGGGTGAAGACGCTGAAGGGCGACGCCTTGCGCAAGGCGATGCTGAACCACGCGACCAAGACCGTCGAGCACTGGAAGGGCCGGATCCAGCACTGGGACGTGGTGAACGAGGCGGTCGACGACAGCGGCAAGCTGCGCGAAAATTCGGTGTTCACCCAGCTCGGGCCGAGCTACCTGGACGAGGCGTTCCGCGCCGCGCACGCCGCCGACCCGAGCGCGTTGCTCTTCTACAACGACTACGACATCGAAGATGCGGACTGGCCGAAGTCGGAGGGCGCGTACCAGCTGGTCAAGGGCATGAAGGAGCGCGGCGTACCGATCCACGGCATGGGCTTCCAGATGCACGTCGATCCGCGTAAGTGGCCTCCGCCCGAGAAGCTGAAGAAGGCGCTCGAGCGCTTCGCGGCGCTCGACCTTCTGATCGAGCTCACCGAGATCGACGTGCCCGTCGGTGAGATCCCGGGCAGCGACCAGCAGAAGCTCGAGAAGCAGGCCGAATGGATGCGCGGCATCACGCGCATCTGCCTCGAGGTGCCGAAGTGCTCGGGCCTCACGCTCTGGGGGCTCTCCGACAAGCAGTCGTGGCTCAGCACCAAGGAGTGGGAACACCACCGTGGAAAGGGCCCGCACCGCGCCCTGCCCTTCGACGAGAACCTCCAGCCGAAGCCGATGTTTCATGCGTTTCTGGAGGCCCTGAGCCAGGGCGCTCCGGGGGCCAAAGCTAACTGAACGGAATCACAGAGTATTCTTCGGAGCTTGCACGGGTGGCCGGCGTGGACTAGGTTCCGCGCCCCCTCCCATGGCCTACGCAGTCATCCGCTCTGGCGGAAAGCAGTTTCGAGTCGCTGAAGGCGACGTGGTTCAGGTGCCGTCCCTCGCGGGCGCGGCCGGCGACAAAGTCAGCTTCGGCGAGGTGCTCTGCCTCGGCGGTGACTCGCCCAAGTTCGGCGCTCCCCTCGTGAAGGGCGCCGCGGTCGACGGCGAGATCGTCGAGCACGGCCTCGGAGAGAAGCTGGTCGTTTTCAAGTTTCGCAAGCGCAAGCGCTCGCGTCGCAAGGCCGGCCATCGCCAGGCCTTCACCGCAGTCAAGATCACCGGAGTGAAAGGCTGAGCCATGGCACATAAAAAAGGCGGCGGCTCGACGCGTAACGGTCGTGGTTCCAACGCGCAGCGCCGCGGAGTGAAGGTTTTCGGCGGGCAGTTCGTGCGCGCCGGCGGGATCCTGGTTCGCCAGGTGGGCCAGAGCATCAATCCGGGACGCAACGTGGGCGTGGGCCGGGACTACACGCTGTTCGCGCTGGTCGATGGCCAGGTGGCTTACGAGCACGACAGCCGCACCAAGCGCCGCGTTTCGGTTTACCCGAACGCCACGGAATCGGCCGGAGCGAGCTCCTGAGCGACCGCGCGCCGGGCCAACGGTTCGGCGCGCTGTGCGGAGCAGCTTCACAGGATTGGGGCGGCCGCTGAGTTACCGACTGCTCGTCACCGACATCGACGGGACGTTGCTCGGCACCGGCGGCCGGATTGCGGCTCGTGATACGCGGGCCGTGCGTGCGCTGATGCAGAAGGGCGTGCCGGTCACGCTGTGCACCGGCCGCATGTACTCCGGGACGCGCGGCATCGCGGGCGAGCTGAAGATGCGCGAGCCCGTGGCCTGCATCGACGGCAGCCACATCGTCGATCCGCTGACCAACCGCGAGCTCTCGAGCGCTCCGCTCGCCGTCGAAGCGCTCGGCGGTTTGTTCGAGACGCTCTCCGAGGCGCGGCCCTCCACGTTCGTGTTCGCGGGCGATCGGCTGTACCACGACGCGGGTGGCGTGCGTTATCTGCCCTACCTGACGACCTGGTCGGACGAGCTGATCGAGATCGACAGCGTGCTCGAGCACGAGGGTTTCCGCGAACAGACCCGTCCCGCGGCCCTGGTCGCGATCGGACGCGAAGAGCAGATCGTGAGCGTGCAGTTCGCGCTCGAAGAGAACTTCCCGACCCTGCTCCAGGCGGTGTGCTTTCCAATCCACCGCCCCGACTTCGCGGGCTACTGGGGCATCGTGATCCGCGCGGCGCAGGTCGACAAGGGGACCGCCATCGACTGGCTAGCGCGCCACTACGGCATCCTCCCGGAAGAGATCGTGGTGGTCGGCGACTGGCTGAACGACGTGCCGATGTTCCGGCGCGCCGGGCGCTCGTTCGCGATGGCGCAAGCACCCGACGTCGTGAAACAGGCAGCGACGGACGTGCTCGCGGCAGACGCGAAATCCGGCGGCGGGATCGCCGAAGCGGCGGAGCGGGCGGGCTTGTTGTAGGCCGGCCGTAGGCTTTCCGGGCGCCGAAACCCCGGACGGTGCTTGGTCTCTTTCGATTTGTTACTCTCCCGCCCGTGGCGAAGATCCGCGTGCTTCCGCCGGAGCTGGCGAACCAGATCGCCGCGGGAGAGGTCGTGGAGCGGCCGGCCAGCGTCGTGAAGGAGCTGGTCGAGAACGCGCTCGATGCGGAAGCGACGCGCATCGACGTGGCGATCGACGGCGGCGGCATCACGCGCATCGCCGTGCAGGACGACGGGCACGGCATGAGCCCGGAAGATGCGCGCCTGTCGCTGGCGCGCCACGCCACGAGCAAGCTCATCGCGATCACCGAGCTCATGCAGCTTCGGTCCTACGGCTTTCGCGGCGAGGCACTGCCGAGCATCGCGTCCGTGAGCCGGCTGTCGATGACGACCCGCTCCCATACGGACGACGCCGGCACCGAGCTGTCGATTGAAAACGGACAGAGCCGCGTGAGGCCCCTCGGAGCCGCCGTGGGCACGCGCGTCGAGGTGCTCGATCTGTTCTTCAACGTGCCGGCGCGCCGCAAGTTTTTGCGCTCGAGCGCGACCGAGGCCGGGCACGTGAGCGAGGTGATCGAGCAGGCCGCGCTGTCGCGCCCGGACGTGACGTTCACGCTGACGCGCGACGGCCGGCGCGTTCGCGAATATCTGCGCGTTTCCACGCGCGGCGAGCGCGTCGAGCAGGTGCTCGGGGATTCCCCGCTGTCACGCTGTGAAGGCGCGCGCGGACCGCTCTCGCTGGAGGCGTTTCTGTCGCGACCCGAGCACGCTCGCAACGGCGCGACCGGCCTTCGGCTGTTCGTCAACGGCAGGCCCGTGCGCGATCGAGCCGTGGCGGCGACGATCGCCCACGCCTACGGCAGCGTGCTCGAGCGCGGGCGCTACCCGCGCGGCGCGGCCTACATCGAGCTGCCGCTCGAGCTCGTGGACGTGAACGTGCACCCGCAAAAAGCCGAGGTGCGCTTCGCCGATCCGCGCGCGCTCACCGACGCGATGTACGGGATCTTGTCGCGCGCGCTCGCCACGGCGTTTTCGCTGCCGCCGCG
>JALYWZ010000484.1 GCA_030852505.1 Myxococcota bacterium
CTCGAAGAGCGCGCGCCGCGGCTCGGTGCCGGTTCGCCGCGCGCCGAGTCGAGCCTGCCGATCTTGGCCGTCGCCCCCAAGCTCGCGCCTCCGGTCTTCCGGGTCTGATCCGCGTTGCGTGCCGCGCTCTCGATGGGAGCGCGGCGCGAACGCTCGCGTGTGGGCTGAGCGCTCGTGCTCCGCCCGTGTATCGACCCTTCCATTCGCCCGCGGCCATCTCGGCCGACGGATGCACAGGTGTTGCTTGAACCGTATTGCATTTCGTTCGAGGCGCTCCGTGAGCGCCCTGACCCTCGCCCTCGCCGCATCCGCGCAAACCACGCGGGCGGAAGCCGAACCCTCGGGCGCTCAGAGCCTGAACCCCGATATCTCCGCGATCGCCGACTTCGCGCTCGCGGCCTTCTCTGAGCCCGACCACCACCAGACGGGCGGGCACGATCCGGCCGAAAACGGCTTCAATCTGCAGGCGCTCGAGCTGTCGCTCGGGTCCTCCGTCGATCCGTACTTTCGCTTCGACGCTCAGCTCGTCTTTGGCGAAGAAGGCGTCGAGCTGGAAGAGGCGTACGCCACGACGCTGGACCTCGGCGCGCGTTTACAAGCGCGCGCTGGCCAGTTCTTGACGCGCTTCGGCCGTCTGAACTCGACACACCTCCACGCCTGGAACTTCGTCGATCAGCCGTTCGCGCTGGGGCGCGTGTTCGGTGGCGACGGAAACCGCGGTCTCGGTCTGGAGCTGTCCTGGCTGGCGCCGCTGCCCTGGTATGTCGAGCTCGTGGCTTCGGCCACCCAGGTCGGCGAGGAGGCGACGGCGCGGAGCTTCGCCGGCGAAGACGGCGTCGAGGTCGAGGGCCCCGAAGACCTTCTGTACGTCGCAGCGCTGAAGCAGTTCTTCCCGCTTTCGAACGACTGGTCGCTGGCCTTCGGCGTTTCCGGTGCGCTCGGCCCGAACGGCAACCAGGACGGCGATCACGTCGAGGTCTACGGCCTGGACGCGTACCTCAAGTACCGCCCGCTCGACGAGGCCGGGCGCACCGAGCTCACGCTGCAGACGGAGTGGCTGCTCCGGCGGCGGGAGCTGGAAGCCCAACGCTTGCTGGACGCGGGCGGTTACGCAGAGCTCGTGGTGCGCTTCGCCCGCCGCTACGCGCTCGGAGCCCGCTACGAGCTCGGCTCGCCCAGCTACGACGAACACGGCGACGCGGTGGTCGATCCGCGCGACCCCGAGTGGATGGCTGCACGCACCCGCGTCAGCGCTCAGGCCACCTTTCTCCCCTCGGAGTTCTCGCGCCTGCGCCTGCAGGGCTCGCGGGACTCCGCCTTTTCCCAACCCGTATGGGCGGCCTTCCTCGCCGCCGAGTTCGCGATCGGCGCACACGGCGCCCACCGCTTCTGATCTCGGAGATGCGCATGATCCGCAAGATTTTTTCGCTGTTGCTCTTCGCCGCCTGCTTCTGGGCGGCCACCCGCGCCGAAGCCAAGTTGTCGGTCGTCGCGACCACGCCCGATCTGGCCGCGCTCGCCAGCGCCGTCGGAGGCGAGCGCGTCTCGGTGAAGGCGCTCAGCTCGCCCACGCAAGATCCGCACTGGGTGGACGCCAAGCCGAGCCTGGCGCTCGAGCTCAGCCAAGCCGAGCTGCTACTGGCCGTCGGAGCCGAGCTCGAGCTCGGTTGGCTTCCGACGCTGCAGCTCGGTTCGCGCAACGGCCGCGTGCAGCCCGGCGCGCGCGGGTTTCTGGATTGCTCGACGCTCGTGGATTTGCTCGAGCGTCCCACGACCCGAGTCGATCGCTCACAGGGCGACATCCACCCGAGCGGCAACCCGCACTACCTGCTCGACCCGCGAGCCGCCGAGCGCGTCGCGGTCGGCATCGGCAAGCGCCTCGCCGAGCTCGACCCCGAGGGCACCAGGGTGTACCTGGAACGCACGAAGGCGTTCGTCACGAGCCTGCGCGACGCGCGGGCACGCTGGCAAAAACCGCTCGAGAAGCTGAAAGGCCGCCCGATCGTCGCCTATCACCGCTCGCTCGCGTACCTCGCGGACTGGACGGGCCTGGTCGTCGTCGATCACATCGAGTCCAAGCCCGGAGTTCCGCCCGATCCCCGTCACGTGGCGGAGTTGATCGCGCTCGCGCGGCAGAAGGGGGTGCGCGCGGTCGTGCAAGAGGCATTTCATGCGACGCGCACCTCGCAGCTCGTCGCCGAAAAGCTCGGCGGCAAGCTGCTCCGCCTCCCGGGCGCGACCAACTTCCAGGGCGGGCAGAGCTACGTCGCGTTCATCGAGCAGCTCTTGAAGCAGCTCTCGGAGGGCCTGTGAGCGACGCGCTACTCTCGACGCGAGCCCTGTGCGTCGGCTACTCGGGTCGCGCGATCCTGCCGGCCATCGACCTCACGGTCCGCTCGGGCGAGCTGTGGGTGGTGGCGGGTCGGAACGGCTCGGGCAAGACCACCTGGATCAAGACCCTGCTCGGGCTCTTGGAGCCGGTCTCGGGCAGCGTCCGCCACGAGCGGCCCGGGCTCAAGCTCGCTTACCTCGGCCAGCGTCAAGAGCTCGAGGCCCACTACCCCGTGGCCGTGAAAGACGTGGTGGGCCTGGGAACGCTCCGCGAAAATCGCTGGTTCTCCGGGCGCGCGCAGCGACGACGCCGCATTCTGCGCGCGCTCGAGCTGACGGGCGCGAGCGAGCTCGCCGAGCAGCCGTTCTCGGAGCTGTCCGAAGGCCAGAAGCAACGCGTGCTGCTGGCGCGCATCCAGGCCAGCGATTGCGCGCTCGCGGTGCTCGACGAACCGACCTCGGCGATGGACGCGGGCGCGGAGGAAAGCGCGTGGCAGCTCTTGAAGACGGTGCAGCGCGAGTCGTCACTCTCGCTGCTGGTCGTCACCCACGCGCTGGAGCTCGCACGCAAGTACGCCGATCGGGTGCTGCGCTTCGATCGCGAGCGTCGCGAGCTCTCCGCGGGCGGCGTCGAGCTACTCGGCGAATACGCCGCGCACGGGACAAGACCGTGACCGAGCCCGCTCCGAGCGCCCGCCCCGAGCTCGATGCCTTCGACCAGCTGCTCGAGGCGCAGCCCGCGAAAACCCCGGTCGCGGCGGGCACAGCCAGCGCGGAAACGGTCGCGCTCTCGCAGTTCGTCGACGGCATCGGCCTGTACCGAGACCCGATCGCCTGCGCCGTGCTGGCGGGGGCCGGGCTCGGAGCGCTCGGAGTGTTCGTGGTGCTGCGCCGGGCCGTGTTCGTCACCGCCACGCTGAGCCAGGCCGCCGGGCTCGGCGTGGTGCTGGCGTTCTTCCTCGAGATCCAGTGCGGGCTTCACTTGCCGCCGCTCGCGTGTGCGCTGACGACGACTTTCGCCTGCGCGTTCCTTCTGGGCGCGAGACCGCGCCGTCTGTCGCAGGAGACCGCCGTGGCGTTCGTTTACCTCGCGGCCTCCGCGCTGGTCGTGCTGCTCGGGGCGCGCATCGCGCAGGAAGCCCACGACGTCGCCGCGATCCTGTTCGGGACTGCCGTGTTGGTTCGCCCCGAGGACGTGCTGTGGGTGCTCGGGGGCACGCTTTTGGCCGCGGCGATGCTCGCGGCGCTGACGCGGCCGTTGCTGTTCGCCGGCTTCGACCGCGACGGCGCGCGCGTCCAGGGCCTGCCCGTGAGACGCATCGAGCTCGCGTTCTGGGGCGTGTTCGCGCTCGAGGTGTCGGTCGCGACCCGCGCGCTCGGGGCGCTGCCGGTGTTCGCGTTCGCGGTCTTGCCGGCGACGGCGGGCTTGCTTAGCGCCAGGCGACTTCCAGGGGTGATGGCAGTCGCCGTGGCCGCGGGTGCTCTGTCCGGCGGGCTCGGCTACCTGTGCGCGTTCCTCCTGGAGTTACCCGTCGGCGCCTCGCAAGCAGCGCTCGCCGCGGCCCTCGTCCCGCTCGCCTGGATGCTGCGGCGCGCACGCGCCTGAGGGGCGCACATTCTCGGCACCGCACACACACATCCGTGTGCCTGTGAAATTGAAGCGGGCGCTCGGCCGACTCGCATTTTTCGACAAACCGGGCCATATGGTTGCGCGAGAGCAATGAGCCGAAGAGGGAAGAAAGACCGCGCAGCCGGCAGCCAGACGCAGCCCAAGGCCGAAAAAACCAAGAGCGAGAATCAGGTCGCGGCAAGGTCCCCCGCGACGGCGGCGCCGAGCCCAGCGGAGCCGCCGCAAACGCCTCCCCCCGTCGCTTCGTCTCGGCCGAGCTCGGGTGGGCCACCGCCGAGTGCGCCCGCCTCCGAGGGACCGGTTCCGTCACGGCCTTCGTTGCTGTCGGATGCAGCGCGGCCTTCCCGCGCCTTGTCGAGCGCGCCCGAGACCGGCGAAATCGACTCGGAATGGGCGGGTGAAGACGCGGAAAGTCCGCTCGTCTCGCCGGTGATCCCCAAGGGGCCGACGCTCCCCGCCGATCTTCAGCCCGCGGATTCGCGCCCTCCACTGCGCTCTTCCGAGCCGCCGCCCCCCACCGCGCGCAGCGCCGCGCCCGGCCCCGAGACGCTCGCGGCTCGAGCGGAGACGCTCGGTCCCGCGTCGGGCAGCGGCGCGCCGACGCTACCCTTCCAACCTCCGAGCGCGACGAGCAGCGCGCCCCCGCGTTCGTTTTCTCCAACACCGAGCTCGCCGTCCGGCGCGAGCCGCCCGAGCGCTCCCAGCCCGGCGCGCCCGAGCATTCCCGACGGGGGGCCGCGTTCCGGCGCGCCAGCGC
>JALYWZ010000485.1 GCA_030852505.1 Myxococcota bacterium
GTCTGGCAGCGCTGGGCGGAGGTTTCGGCGCTGGCGTGGACACCGCGGGTTGGGCTGTGCCTCGCGCTCGCGTCGCTGTTCACGACCTGCGCGACGTTGCTCGACGCCTGGTCCTGGGCCTGGCTGCTCCGAGGTCTGGGCGTGCCCGCGACGGATCGCGCGGCGACCGGGATTTTCTCGGTCTCGCAGTTCGCCAAGTACGTGGGCAACGTCGGCCAGCACATCGGCCGCATCGCCCTCGCGCACCGCCGCGGCTGGCAGGCGGGGCGCGTCGTTCTGAGCATGGTCGTCGAGAACGGCTTTGCACTCGGCGCGAGCGCGCTCGTGGTCGGCGCCAGCGTGATGGCAGGCCTAGGCGGCGGGGATTTGGACGAGCGCGCACCGCTCGTGCTCGCGCTGCTGGTGGGCGGTTGGGCGTTCGGTACCTGGCTCCTGCGACGGATCTTGTTGGCGCCGCCTGCGTTCGTTCGAAAGCTGCTGAACTTGAACGAGCCGATCTCGCTGCGACCGGGGTTGCTCGCCGCGTATCTCGGAGTCCACCTCGTGAGCTGCGCGGGGCTAGGCTTCGGGCTTGCCGTCAGCCTGTGGGGCGTCGCAGGCCACTTGCCCGAGCATGCCTGGAAGGTGCCTGCCGCCGCGACCGCCAGCTGGCTCTTCGGCTACCTGCTGCCTGGTGCACCCGCCGGGATCGGCGTGCGCGAGACGGCGTTGCACACGCTCCTCGGGGCGAGCGTCGGTGCCGACGAGATCGTCGCTGCGGCGCTGATCTGGCGCGCCTCGTCGTTGATAGCTGATTCTCTGGTGCTAGGGATAGGCGTGTTGTTGTCGAGGGGTAACGACGAACCAGCGAAATGAGGGCCGAGTGACGCTGCGCTAGCGGTTACGTCGCTACGTCGCGGCGCTGACGATCTTCGTGTCTTCGATGTCGCTGCCCTGAAACTCCTGCTCCTCGACCACGAAGGTCGCGCAATCGCGGACGGGCAAGAACGTGGCGTTCGAGCGCCAGACGAGAGTCAGCAACGATAACGGCAGGCCCAGCACGGCCAGGCCCAACAGGCCGAAACCCGCGAGCGTGACGAGCGAGCCGGCCCAGATCCCTGCCAGCGATACCAGCACGCCGAGGATGGCCATGCTGACCATCCAGCGCACGACGGCGGTCTCGGCGTGGGCGGCGATCGCACAGAAGCCGTGCACCGCGAGCGACACGGTATTCATCTTCGATTCGCCGGCGATGCGCTTGGCGCGCGGCGCGGGCACCGAGTCGGTCGGTAGCTTCAAGCGCTGCACGCTGGCCACGTAGTGGTTCCAGAGCTCGTGCGCGAACACCAGGCGCTCGAGCGCGGCGCGGGGCACGATGCTGAAGTTGCCGCCGATCACCGGGATGCCGACCAGCCAGCGGTGGAGCAGCCGGAACACCTGGTAGCCGACCCGAAAGCCCGTGCCCTCGGAGCGGCGCGAGCGGGCGCCGAACACGACCTTGGTGCCGTTCGACACCACGCAGCGGCCGACCAGCGCCGGGATCCACTCGGGATTGTCCTCGCCGTCGCTGTCCATGATCAGCACCGCGTCGTGCGTGCCGTTCTGGTAGAGGTGCGTCAGGCCGATCGCGATCGCGCGCTGGTGACCCAGGTTGCGTCGCAGCCGCAGGACCGAGACGCGGGCCAGCGAGATCAGGGTCTCGACGGATGCAGGCACCGGCTCGACCGAGCCGTCGTCCACCAGCAGCACGTCGAAGCGGTGCGGAAGGCGTGAGGCGACCGCGTCCAATTGCGGGAGCAATTGCAGGGCCGATTGCCAGTCGTTGTAGATTGGAATACAGACCGCGATGTTCATGTGCGCCGCCCGGCTCGAAGCCAGAAGCCCCCGACGGATATGAGGGGACAGTGTCGGCGTAGCATGCTCGAGCCGGCTCCCGGAAGGGGTGCGCTTGGACACGCGCCGCGAGCGCGCTTGACGCGAGACAGCACGCAATGATCGACCGTGTTCGTCGCTGGTCAGCCGGAGCGCTGACGAATTGGGCACGCTTTCGCGGAGAGCGCGTGCACCCGCTGCGCTTGGTCGTCGAGCTCGCGGCGGTCGCGTGGGCGCTCTGGCCGATCGCACTGCTCGTTTCGGTCTTCGCTTCGCGCCTCACTTATCCGATGGATCTGGAATGGTGCGAGGGCGGCATCCTCTACCAGGCCAAGCGCCTGCTGAGCGGCCTCGCCATCTACTCGCGCGACGATCCGAGCTGGGCGCCGTGGCCGTACCCTCCCGCGCACACGGCGCTGCTCGCGCTGGTCGGCCTGATCGATCTCGATTTCTGGTCTGGTCGCCTGATCAGCGTGAGCTGGTTCGCGGTGCTGTGCGTGGTGCTGTTTCGCGAGATCTACACGCACCTCGGCAAGAGCAGCTTCGGCATCGCCGCCGGCCTGCTCTCGGTCGCGTCGATCGCCTGCGCCTATCCGCTGGTCGGGCAGTGGTACGACCTGGTCCGCGTCGACACCATGATGTTGGCGCTGTGCGTGCTCGGGCTTTCGCGGGTCGTAAAGCTCGATCCCACGCCGCGCGAGATCTTGATCACCGCCGTGGTCTTGACTGCGGCGTTGTACACGAAGCAGACAGCCGCGCTGTTCGTTGCGTGGGCCTGCGCTTTCGCCTTCGCTCGCAACCCGCGCGCCGGCCTGAGCCTCGGCTTCACGACCTTCGGGTTGTCGCTTCTGCTGCTGATCGCGTTGCAGCTCGGGACGGGCGGCGGCTTCTGGTACTGGACGATCCGCGTGCTCGAGCAGCAGAAGGTCGATGACGGCCGGCTCGTCGAGGGGCTGCGTCAGACGTTCCGGTTTGCCCCGTTCATCGCACTCTTGCCGTTCGCGATGGCGCTGCTCGCGCTGCGCCGCAGCTTGAGCCCGCGCAGCGTGCTCTGGGCGGGGGCGCTCATGATCGCCGTGCCGGCGTCGCTGCTGCCCTACGCCAAGGTCGGCGGCTACCAGAACAACCTGATTCCGATGGTGATGCTGGCGGGCCCCGTGCTCGCGCTGTTCGTCGCGGACCTGGCCTGGAAGAACGACGAGCTAGCCGTGTTCGCCCGCTATGGCCTGCTGGCCGTGCTCTCGTTCTTTCTCTACAAGCGCCCGCTGAACCCCGAAGAGTATCTGCCCACGGCCGACGATCGCCGCGCCGCGGCCAACCTGAACGCGCTGGTCTCCTCTTTGCGCGGGGGCGTGGTGGTGCCGCAGCTCGCGTTTCTCCCGGCGCACAACGGCCACGACAACCTGCACTGGCACGCCATGGCCGCCTGGGATCTCGAATGGGCGGGCACGCCCATGGATGAGTTCGCCGCGATGGAAAAGTCGGGAGCGCGCTGGGTCATGCTGCACTCGAAAGACGGCGGCCCCTTCCCGCACAAGGTGCGGAAGCGCTTCATCCGCCACGAGGTGCCACCGAACGCCCGCGTGCGCATGATCACGGGCGCCGCGATCGGCCTGGACGAGTACTGGGAGCGCCCGCCGAAGCAACGCTGAGCTCAGGGCGCGATGGTCGAGAACTGGAGCACGTCTTCTGCGAGCGGCTCGCCGGGGCAGGCGAAGCGTTCGCTCATCGCATCGAGCTCGATCCGCGTCTCCGCTGCCGGATCGTAGCTGATGCTGCCGGACTCGGCGCAGCTGATCGCGATCGCCGCGTCCTGCGTCGCTTGATGAAACAGGATGGCGCTCGCGATGCCGGTCGGCGTGTCGATCGGCATGAAGTAGCTGCCCACCGACTCGGACGGCGTGAGGTACAGCCAGTGTTTGGACTCGGTGGTGTCGCCGTCCTGGAACAGGAACCTGCAGAAGGTCCCGTCGCAGCTCTTTTCCACGGCGTACTGCTTCGGACTGCCGAGATCGTCGAAGGAGCTCGAGAGCTCGAAGTCTTCGGGCCCGATGCGCACGGATAGCGTGCCCGTTCCAGACGTGCAGCTCGGCAAGCGCGTGATGTCTCGGAGCGCGACCTCGAAGTTGTCGTTCTCGGCCGATTGCACGATCGACGAGCCGTCACCGACGCAGTACCAGGCGTCGCCGAAGCGATCGTCGGGCGGCATACGGAAAAACCCGCCGTGGATCGCGTTCGGCGTGCCCTTCGGCTGCTTTCCGTCCCGGTGCAACAACACCATGCGCCCGTAGATCCCGAGCTCGACGTCGAACGCGCGGCGGTGCGTGTTCGCGAGCGTGGCCCGCACGACCAGCGGCGCGCCCGCCGGCGTCACCCCGGGCTCGCGCCCTTCTCCCTCGGCTCCCGCCGGGCAGCGGCCGCCGTTGCATAGCCCGAGCTCCGGGCTGGAGAACGAGTAGCTCTCGTTTCGGAGCTTCCTGTAGACGTAGAGCAGGTGTGAATACGTGTCGCTCGGGACGAACTCACCGCACTGGACGCCCTCGACCATCGGCCCCCACCACAAGAGCTCCTCGGCGACCCCGCACTCTTCGTGCGTGCCCCAGATCTCGACGTCGAACGGTCCTTTGCCTTGATGGCGGACCGAAACGGCAAAGCGTTCACCCGCGGCGGCGGGCATCTCGAGCTGGAAGTCTTCGAGCTGGACCTCCGAGGCGTTCGGCAAGCGATGGCGGAACACGTCGCCGTAGCAGGGCGTCACGACCTCCGACGGGTAGGTTCGGATCGGTTCCCCGGGCGTGCAGTGCTCGGCGCTCGAGGTGTCGCCGCCAGCGCCGCCGGGCGCTCCCGCGGGGCCCGGCGTTTCGCC
>JALYWZ010000486.1 GCA_030852505.1 Myxococcota bacterium
CCTCCGCCGGGGCCTGGAAGCTCAGCACGCCGTCGTGCTCGACCACGGCCGGGGGCGGCTCCGACAGCTCCATGGTCTTGGCGCTGCTCGCGACCTCGGGGGCGAGCGCCGGCGACGGCTCGGGAACCGCCGTGAGCGAGAGCCGCGCCGGCTCGCCGAGGAAGCTCTCCAGCGACCGCGGTGGCCCGTAAACCATCAGGGTGGAGTTCTCGCGATCGATCAGCAGCCGCACCGGCCGTTCGCGGGCGACCCCGATCCACCAGCGCAGCACGGCGCTGTCCTCCGGGTCGAGCGCTCCGCCGAGGCCGACCGTCCCAGCGAGCGACGGCACGCCGACCACCAGGCCGCGCATCTCGATCAAGCGCGAGCGGTAAAGCTGGTCCGACAGCGAATCGTCGAGCGAGGCCGCGGCGCCGATGCCTGGGGGGCAGGCCCCGCGACGCATCAGGGCGTCTTCGATCGCGGCTTCCAGATCGAGCGCCAGCCGCCCCCGACCGCCGGGCCCCGGCGCCGGCATGGCGACCGGCAAAAGGCCTTGTGCTTCCGCGCGGCTCAGCTCCACGCGCAGCTCGTTCGCCGACATCAACGCGGTGTCGCCGACGCTCGCCGGCAAGAATTCTTCGGCCTGTGCCCAGCTCATGGCGAGAACGTCGCCGATCCACCCAGAGTGGCCCAGTTTTTCGCGTGCCGCGTCGTGGCAGCCACCGGGCCGGCCATTGACGGACCTCACTTCGAGAAATAGAATTCTCGTCAGCTCCCTCTGCGGAGACCGAAGAAGCAGTAGTAACGAATCCCTGACAGCAACCGACCGGGAGGCGACTCCGTGGTGAAGTGCTAGGCCCGGAACGACTCACCGGGAAGCCGGACACCATGGCCCCCAGAGCCTCCCACCTAGTGACGCTAGGGGTTCGGGCTACGTAGTTCGCTTCGCGGCTCAGGCGGTAAGGAGCTCTGGATGGGTCGTCGAGAACCGGCGGCCCATCCGCCTATTTTGTGTTTGTTTTGGGTTTCGGTCTCGTCAGCGCCCCGCGTCTTTCTCGGCTGAAACCAGGCCGCGCCGGCCTCGCCGGATTTTTTTGTGTGAGTGGTCGCTGGGGGTGATCGTGATCTGCTGCTGCCAAGACTTTGAGGCTCGTTGGCTGGAAGCTTGGGACAGGGCGGCTGACCGGTCTTGCCGGAGCTGGACTCTCGGGCCCCCTTCCGTCTGATTGCGCCCTGGATTACCGTCCGACGAAAATGAGTCCCACCACGGTTCGCGAGAGGTCTCTACGTAAGCCCGGGGTCTGGCTGGGCGGTCTGGCGCTCGGGCTTTCGCTGCTGTCGTGGGCCTTCGAGGCTCACGCGGCGCACGTCAAAGGCAAGATCGAGGGCTTTCGGCTTTTACAGAACCCGGTCTGGGCCGAAGCCAAGAACCCGGAGAAGCAGGGCTACTCGTTCCGCGAGCCGGTGCCGACCGTCCGGGCGGAATTCCGCCGGCCGTACCCGCACATCCCGAAGGAGGTGTGCATCGCGCTGCTCGCCCCCGCGGCGCAGAAGCCCTCGGGCATGGCGACGCTGATCCGCGTCGGCGGCGGGCGCACCACGCCCGTCACGATCGTGACCGTGCCCGGGACCAAGCTCGTCTTCCAGAACACGGACCCGTTCAAGCATCGGCTGTACGCGGTGGGCTACAAGACGTTCTCGCCGGCCGACACGGGTAAGGGCGCGACGCGCGAGTGGAGCGTGCCGGAGCCCGGCGTCTACGAGATCCGCGACGAGCTCGCTCCGAGCTTGCGGATGTGGATCGTCTCGGAGCCGAACACGGCGGCCATCGCCTACCCGTCCATGAAGGGCGATTTCGGCATCTCGGTCGAGACACCGGGTGAGTACCGGTTGCAGGCGTACTTCGCAGGCAAGAAGGTCGGCCCCGAGATCCCGATCAAAGCCGACGGCGGGGACGTCGACCTGTCCAAGACCCCGATCAAGGTCGTGGACGAGAAGGCCGCTCAAAAGGCAGCGAAAGACGACGCCGCAGGCGGCGGCGACGCCAGCAAGTAGTCAGGGAAGGAACAAATGCTCGCTACGCGGTTTTGGAACGTGTTCGTGTCCCTGTTGCTCGGCGCAGCCGTGTTCGTGCTGTTTCTCGCGACCAGCATGTACAACCGCGCCGGGTCGCGCGGGCTCGGTGAGGCGCTCTCCTCCGACACGCAGTTCGTGTCCTGGTATCTCAAGGACGACGCACGCCAGCGCTCGGCGCGCTTGATCCAGTTCGCGCTCGAACCGGATGTTGCCAAGTTCTTGCAGCGCTCGAGCGAGTCCGAGGCCAAGGTGCCGGCGGAGGCTCGCACCAAGCTGCTCGCGGCGCTCAAGAAGGCAGCCGCACAGATCCCGAAGGACGCCGCGTTCGACGCCGTGTTCGCGGTGGATCAGCACGGCCGCGTCGTCGCCCACCTCGGCTACGAACAGGCCACGGGCATGGAGAACTTCGAGCTCGGCGGCTACCCGGTCGTGGCTGACGCGCTGCGCGGCTATCAGCGCGACGACACGCTCGTGCTCGATCGCATCTACCGAGTCGTCGCTCGTCCGGTCGAATACGACCTGAGCCAGCCGCCTGCGGGCGCCATCATCGGCGCGCGCATCGTGGACGACCGGTTCGCGCGGGAGCTCTCCGAGCGAACCGGCGCAGCCATCGCGTTCTACACCCAGGGTCAGCGCGCGGCGTCGGGCGCCCCGGAGGGCTTCAACTCGAGCCAGCTCGACCAGATCGTCGGTGATCTCGAAGACCTGAAGAGCGACAAGGACTACCAGGAGAAGGGCCGCAGTCGCGTGCGCGTGATCGCCGGCATGCTGAGCGTCCAGTACTCGCGGCTCCAGGGCGAGGCCTGGAACCTCGACTCCGGCTACGCGGTCGCGCGGCGGCCGTTCGGCGTGTCCGGTCCGCTCGATTTCTTCAGCCAGGCCGACGACAAGGACAAGGAGCAGGGCCACGGTTGGCTCGCGGTGTTGATCGCGCTCGCCGCCGCCGGCGTCGGCCTCGCCTTCACGTTCCTCGAGCACAGTCGGCCGCTTTCGGCGTTCCACGGCGAGGCGCACCGCTTCTCCAAGGGCGAGGTCGATCACCTGCAGCCGAGCCGCTTCCGCGGTGTGTTCCGCAAGATCGCGTCCGACATCAACGACGGCGTCGATCGCGCCCTCGCTCAGGGCGGCGGTCCGCGGCGCGGTCCGGCCGACCTGCAGCAGGTGCTGGGGGATCTCCCGGCCGAGCCGCAGATGAGCGCGTTCAGCTTGCCGAACGAGGCGGGAGCGCCCTCGGGTCCGGTCTCGTCGGGCGCGGTGTCGCCTCCGTCGAGCCAGCAGCGCGGCGCACTGCCGAGCCCGCCGGCTCGCAGCGTCCCGAAACCTCCGCCCGGTCCCAGGCCCGGCGCTTTCGGGATCCAGGAGGCCGAGTCGGTGGCGCCGGAACCGGACGAGCCGCTGTCGATCCCCGCCTCGAGTCACATCACCAACGTCCAGGGCTGGGCGGGCGCCGCCAACGAGTCGGAGGAATGGCGCACGGTCTTCAACGAGTTCTTGGGGCTCAAGCGACAGTGCGGCGAGAACGTCGATGGCTTCACCTTCGAGAAATTCGAGCAGACCTTGACCAAGCGGAAAGACGCCCTCATGAAGCAGCACGGCGCGACCCACGTGAAGTTCAGCGTCTACATCAAGGACGGAAAGGCCGCGCTCAAGGCCAGCCCTCTCAGGAATTGAAAGAACCGTGTCGACCGAACCGCGCCTGCACAAAGTCCTCATCATCGGCTCCGGTCCCGCCGGGCTCACGGCAGCGATCTACGCCGCCCGTGCCAACCTCAAACCGTTCGTCGTCGAAGGCTTCAACGCCGGCGGTTTGATCCCCGGCGGTCAGCTCATGTTCACGACCGACGTCGAGAACTTTCCGGGCTTTCCGGCCGCGGTCTCGGGTCAGGACTTGATGGCGCGGATGCGCGAGCAGGCCGCGCACCAGGGCGCCGAGATCGTGACGGCGGACGTGCAGAAGGTCGATCTGTCGTCGCGGCCGTTCAAGGTTTGGGTGGGTGAAGACGAAAACGTCCTGCACCTGGCCAAGACGGTGATCATCGCGACCGGCGCGCGCGCCAACTACCTCGGCTTGCCGAGCGAGGAGGTGCTCAAGAACAAGGGCGTGAGCGCTTGCGCGGTCTGCGACGGCGCGCTGTTCCGCGGTCAGGACGTGGTCGTGATCGGCGGCGGCGACACGGCCATGGAAGAGGCCGCGTACCTCACCGGCTTGTGCAAGAAGGTGACGCTCGTGCACCGCCGCGACGAGTTCCGCGCTTCGAAGGCCATGCAGGAGCGCGTGAAGAGCAACCCCAAGGTGAACATCCTGTACAGCCACGCCGTCACCGAAGTGCTCGGCGTCGACAAAGACCAGGTGACGGGTGTTCGCGTGAAGGATTTGAAGAACGGCGACGAGCGCGAGATCGATGCCGGCGCGATGTTCGTCGCGATCGGCCACACGCCGATGACGGAGCTGTTCAAGGGTCAGCTCGAGGTGCATCCGAACGGCTACCTGAAGGTGGAGCCGGGCACGGCGCGCACCAGCGTCCCCGGCGTGTTCGCAGCGGGCGACGTGGCGGACTGGACCTATCGTCAGGCGGTGACGGCCGCCGGGACCGGCTGCATGGCGGCGCTCGACGCGGAACGCTTCCTGGTGCTCGAGGGTCACTAACCCCGCTGGGT
>JALYWZ010000487.1 GCA_030852505.1 Myxococcota bacterium
AGGCCGGGCTCCGCCTCACCGAGCGCACCGTGAAGAGCGTCGACTACCTGTACTGGCCGACGGTGGATGCGGTCTCGAACCTCACGTACTGGTCCCACGAGCGCACCAGCCCGAACAACGAGTACGTAACCTGGACGATCGGCGGCGTGCTCTCGTTCCCGATCTACGACGGCGGGGCGCGCTCCGGGACGCGCGAAGTGAACCGCGCCGAGCTCGCTCTGGCGCGCGAGCGGCTCACCGAGACCAAGCGGCGCGCGAACGTCGAGGTCGCTCAAGCCCTGCGCTCCGTGCGCGTGGCCGAGGCGAACCTCAGAGTCTCCGCCAAGAGCCGCGAGATCGCGCGCGAGACGGCGCGGCTGACCCGCATCGCCTACCTGAACGGCAGCGGAACCAGCTTCGATCTCGTCGACGCCGCGCAGCGCCTGCGCCAAACCGAGCTCGATTTCGCGATCCAGGAGTTCGAGGTGGTCCGCGCCCAGATCGCCGCGCTGCTCTCGCTAGCCACCTGCAACGTCTGACCCGCCCCCTTCACCCCGGCCCCCCTGCCGCCGGAGAGCCATCGCCGGGCATTTTCTCCCAGAAAGCCCCGCGACTGATGCTACCTTCCCGCGCATGCGAAACCGGGGTTTCGAGATCCTGCTCGCGGTCACGGCTGCGTCGTTCGCATACCTCATCTGGTTCGTATTCCTGGTCGCGCCCGAAGCGCAGCCGCAAGCCGGCGGCGTCGCCCAGAAGATCCTCTACTTCCACGCGCCGGCCGGCTACGCGATGTACCTGTGCGGCGGCGTGTGCGGGCTCTTGAGCGCCGCTTATCTGTATTCGCCGACGGACAAGCGGGACGCCTGGGCGCGCGCCGGGGCCGAGTGCGCGCTGGCCTTCGGGGCGATGATGCTGGTGAGCGGGCCGTTCTGGGCGAAGAAGGCCTGGGGCGTGTACTGGACGTGGGACCCTCGCCTCACGACCACGCTGCTCAGCGTGCTGATCTACGCGGCGCTCGTGGTGCTCCGCGCCTTCAGCGGCGGCGGCGAGGCCGAGAAGCGCTTCGCCGCGGCGCTCGGCGTGCTCGGCACCGTCAACCTGCCGATCATCCACTATTCCGTGCAGAAGTGGGGCGGCAATCACCCGACCGTGATCGGCAAGGGTGGCGGCGGGCTCCAGCACCCGGACATGCGGATGGCGCTGCTGCTCGGCTTTTTCACGATGACGCTGTTCGCGATCGTGCTCCTCATCACTCGCGCGCGGCTGGCGCTCGCCAACGCCCGTCTCGCGCGCATCGAAGAAGTGGCGATCGCGCGTGGCGCGCTCGAAACCTGAACGCGCAACGAACCACGGAAACTCGTACATGTTGGCAGACGGCACCGCGCAGACCCCCGAAGACCGCTCCACCCAGTTCGTCCCCGTCGAGGGCGGCGAAACCACCAGCGCCGGCACCATGCTGGTGGTCGCATATCTGCTGATGTGGGCAATCCTGATCGGCTTCGTGCTCACCTCGTGGACGCGGCAAAAGAAGCTGGACGCGCGGCTTTCCGAGCTCGAGCGCTCACTCGGCCCCGGCCCGAAGAGCTGACGGCGCGCCAGGTCACGCGGCCTTTGAATTATCGGCGGCGAGCATGACGTTCGAGCACATCATTTATATTCCCGGGGTAATCTTGGTGGGCATGACCATCGGATACTTGCTCGGCGCGCGCGCCGTGCGGGAAGAGTACGAACGGCGACGACGCCGAGCGAAGGAGTGAGTCGATGCTCGATTTCTCGTTGAGCGACGAGCAGAAAGCCCTGGTCGATACGGCGCGGCGTTTCGCGCGTGAACGAATCATCCCGGTCGCCGCCGAGTGTGACCGCGAGGCGCGCTTCCCGCGCGACGTGTTCGAGGCCGCGCACGCGATCGGTCTCGTGAACATGACCGTCCCCACGGAATACGGGGGCGCCGGGCTCGGCGAGCTCGACAATGCGATGGTGGCCGAGCAGCTCGCCTACGGCTGCACCGGCATCCAGACCAGCATGCTCGCGAACACGCTGGCGCTCACGCCGATCATCCTCGCGGGCAACGAGGCTCAGAAGAAGAAGTACCTGGGCATGCTCACGGACGCTCCCTTGTTCGCGAGCTATTGCACCACCGAGCCGAGCGGCGGCAGCGACGTCGCGGGTATGCGCACCACCTTCACCAAGCACGGCAACGACTACGTGTTGAACGGTGAAAAGTGCTGGATCACCAACGCCACCCTCGCAAGCTTCTACGTCGTGTTCGCGACGGCCGATCCGAGCAAGCGGCACAAGGGAATCGGCGCGTTCATCGTCGATCGCGAGTCGCCGGGCCTGCGCGTCGGAAAGCACGAAGACAAGCTCGGCCAGCGCGCCAGCGACACGGCCGCGCTGCACTTCGAAGACGTGAAGGTGCCGGCTGAAAATCTGCTCGCGCCCGAGGGCGAGGGATTCCGGCTCGCGATGGAGACCTTCAACCAGACGCGGCCGGACATCGGCGCGATGGCGACCGGCCTGATGCAGCGCTGCCTCGACGAGAGCGTGGCCTACGCGCGCCAGCGCAAGGCCTTCGGCGTCGCGATCGGCGAGCACCAGCTGGTCCAGGCAATGTTGGCCGAGATGGCGATCGGCATCGAAGCCACGCGGCTCATGTACCAGAAGGCCGCGTACAACCTGGTGAACGGCGTGCGCGATCCGCTGGCTTCGGCCTGCGCCAAGGCCTTCGGTGCGGACCGCGCCATGCAGACGGCGCTCGACGCGGTGCAGGTCTTCGGCGGCAACGGCTACGTCCGCGACTACCCGGTGGAGAAGCTGATGCGCGACGCCAAGGTCCTCCAGATCTACGAGGGCACGAGCCAGATCCAGCGCGTCGTGATCGCGCGGCAGCTGCTCAAGGGTGGCGACTGAAGCGCCGCTGGGCGGCGGCGTTTCCTAGCTGTGCGCTCGCGCTGGGCGTGCTCGGAGGGTTTCGCGCCGACTGGGCAGGAGCCACTACGCCGTGTGCTCCAGCGAAGCACGCATCGGGAGCACGCGCGCTCACCCCGGGCGATCCTCTGCCGAAGCGGGCAGCCGGGCGGCCCGGGGACTTTTTGCTCTCGAACGCGGCGACGCGGGCCGTGGTGCGCAGCAACGACGGCATGCTCGTGGACTTCTTCCGGGCGCCGCTCGCGGCCGCGACCAATCCGCAGCTCGGCACGGAACGCTACCTCGACGGGCTCACGCTGTTTCGACCCTTCATTCAAGCGGGGACGCGGCGCTTCGAGCTACGGTCGGCGCCCAAAATCCAGGGCACGCGGCTCGAGGCCACCGAGGAGCTCGGCGTCGCGGGCGCCAGGCTGCGCGTCACGACGAGCTACGCCCTGCTGGCAGACGAGCCCCGGCTCGAGATCACGACGCGCATCGAGCACCTCGGCGGACACGAGCTCGAGACGCTGAACGCCGGTGACCGGGTTCGCTGGGGCAACAGCGATTATTTCTTGGACGGCCGTCGAGGCAGGCCCTCTTATTCGGGTTGGGCCTTCGAAGTCGGTCGCAAAGGCGCGGGCGGCGATCTGGTGTTGCTGCCGGGCTCCGGGAAAATGGCCGTCAGCTACAGCTCCACCCAGCCCGGGTTGATGGGAGAGCTGTCGACGTCTTACGGCAGCTTTCCGCTCAAAAAGGGCGACGTGAAGTCGGTGCGGCGCACGCTCGCCTACCGCGCGCTCGCGGAGGCGCCGCGCGCCGAAGGCACGGCCTTGCTCGAAGTGAAGCTCGAGGACGAGCGCGGCCGGCCGCTCGCCGGCAAGCTGTCGTTTCGCGGGCTCGGCGGCACGCCGGACCCGGATTTCGGCAACGACGGCGACGAGCGCGGCGCGAATCGCTTCGTGTACTCGGGCAACGGGCAGATCCGGCGCCCGTTGTTCCCTGGGCGGTACCGGGTGATCGCCACCTCTGGCATCGAGCGCGACCTATCGACGTTCGACGTGACGCTGGCTTCGGGCGAGACCGTCTCGCGCACTGCTCGCTTGCCGCGCGTGATCGAGACACCGGGCGTGCTCGACGCGGATCTGCACCTGCACCAGGCGCGGAGCCCCGACGCCGACATCGCGGACCGCACCCGCCTGATTTCGATCGCCGCCGAAGGCCTCGAGTTCGCGGTCGCGAGCGACCACTACACGGTAGGCGACTTCGGGCCCGCCCTCGACGAGCTCACGCGGAGCGGCGAGCTCACGCGCCGGCCGATCGTGATCCGCGGCAGCGAGATCACCACGATGGGCCATGATTTCGGCCATTTCAACGTGTTCCCCCTGGACAGCGTCGAGGGCATTCCGTTCGAAAACACCACGCCCAAGGCGCTGTTCGGCGCCGTGCGCAAGCTTGCGCCGGGCTCACTCCTCCAGGTGAACCACCCGCGCTGGCCCAAGAGCTACTTCGCTCGCTACGCTTTGGATCCGGGCCGCGCCGTGGTGCGCCCCGAGTTCCGCGACGAGTTCTCGGAGGACTACGACGCGCTCGAGGTGTTCAACGGCTTCGACGCCTGGAGCCAGGCGCTCGTTCGCAACGTGCTCCGCGATTACCTGAAGCTCGTCGCGCGCGGCAAGCGCTACACGGCCACCGGCAACAGCGACTCGCACGGCCTGTTCTTCGTGGATCCGGGCATGCCGCGCAACCTCGTGCGCTACGGCACGGCCGCGAGCGACGACGCCGATCTCGAGGCCGAGCCGGCGCGCGTGATCGAAGCCATCCGAAAAGG
>JALYWZ010000488.1 GCA_030852505.1 Myxococcota bacterium
GTGGGCAGCGAGCTGCTCGATGCGAACGGGGAGGTCGTACAACTCAAGGGGGTGAGCAGCATGTGGCTGAACTGGGAGAACGAGGGCTTCGCCGAAAGCCCTGAGGCCATCTCCTGGATGCGTGATCACTGGAACATCAGCGTGATCCGCGCGGCGATGGGCGTGGAGCCGTCGGGCGCTTACCTGACGAACCCCGACAAGGCCAAGGCTCAGGTCGACCGGGTCGTGCAGGGCGCCGTGGCGGCCGGCGTGTACGTGATCATCGATTTTCACGATCACAACGCGCACATGCACAAAGAGCAGGCGGTGGCGTTCTTCAGCGAGATGTCGGCGAAGTACAAGGACCTGCCGAACGTGATCTACGAGCCCTTCAACGAGCCGGAGATGCTGGATTGGCCCACGATCAAGGCCTATCACGAGAGCGTGGTGGCCGCGATCCGCGCCAACGATCCGGACAACGTGATCGTGCTCGGGACGCCGAACTGGTCGCAGTACGTGGACGTCGCTGCGGCCTCGCCCGTGGCCGGCGAGAACCTGATGTACACGTTGCACTTTTACTCATGCTCGCACACCGGCCAGTTCCGCACGCGCGCCGAGACGGCGCTCACCCGTGGGGTGGCGCTGTTCATCACCGAGTGGGGTGCTTCGAACGCGGACGGCGGCCTCGACGGCAAGCTCTGCCTCGACGAGGCCAACACCTGGATCACCTGGGCGGCCACGAAGCGCATCAGCTGGGCTGCCTGGAAGCTCGACAACTGCACGCCCGACTCGACCTGTCTGCTCGTGCCGGGTGCGCCGGTGAACGGCGGCTGGACCTCGGAGTTCCTGCGCGGGCACGCGCCGTTCGTCCGCGACGCGCTCCGTCAGTGACGTGGGCATTTCCCCCGGTTTCTGCGGAGTATCGCCGGTTGCTGGCAGAGCTCGCGGAGAACACCTTGTGGGTATGTCTCAACGAGAAGTGAATGCTGCGGCGGCGGGAGCTGCCGGTCCGGTCGGAGCGATCCCGCCCACCGAGGGCGTACCGCCGGAAGACGCGCCGGGCGGTCCCACCGCTCGCGAACGCAGCGCGGCCGAGGATCTGGCGGACGGCATCGACCTGTTGCTACGCGCGGCGCGCAAGGCCGTCGGCACCGTCGATCCAGCGGTAGAGCAGGCGGCGGAGCGCGCGCTCACCCGGCTGCAGGCGCTCGACGCCGGGATGACGCGCGAATTCGAGAAGCACGCCTCGCGGCTCTCGCCCAAGCTCGAGCAGGTCGCGCGGGAGACCGGCAACGAGGTGACGGAGCTCGTGCAGCGCCTGGCGCGCCGCATCGAGACTCACATCCCGCTCTGAGCTCCGCGCCGCCGCACCTCTAAAGGTCGTGGCGAGTTTTCGCCGCCAAGACGCAAAGGAGCGCCAAGACTCGCCAGGTTTTTGTTGAATAGCTCTGCCGGTCAGAGCACCCGCAGAAAAACCTTGGCGAGCTCTTTTTTCTGCGCGCGCTGCGTCACGCAGAGCACCCTGGAAATCATTGCGCGCTCTTTCTTTTGATCGCGGGCTCCGTCATGCAGAGCGCCCCCAAAAATCTTGGCGAGTCTTTGCGACCTTTGCGCCTTGGCGGCGAAAACTCGCCACGACTTCAAGGGCCTCGGAGCTCACGGGCCGAGCCCGGGCACGCGGGCCATCGAGCGATCGTGGGCGCGGCCGAAGATCGGCAGCACCAGCGCGGCGCCGACCAGCGCCAGCAACATGTCCCACTGCGCATCCCAGATGTCGCCCTGAGACCCGAGGAAGGCCTGTCCGACGTCGCTGGCGGCGACGAGCGTCACCCACCATTCGAGCAGCTCCCAGAACGCCGCGATCGCCAGCACCACGCACAGCACCAGAAAATACAGCCAGCCGTCGCGGACGAGCGGGGTCTTCCGCAGCAAGACCTCGCGGATGGTGAAGGCAGGGAACACGCCGAGCGCGAGGTGACCGACGCGATCGTAGTGGTTACGCGACAGGTCGAAGGCGTGCATCGCCCAGTTGCCGAGCGGCGTCAGGGCGTAAGTGTAAATGCCGCCGTAGATCAGGATCAAAAGGTGCACGAACACGCAGACGTGCACCCAGTGAGAAAACGGAAAGCGGCGGTGCACGCCGATCATCACGGCGATGCCGAAAAGGCCTGGGCCGACTTCGAGGAACCACGAGGTGCGGCCCGCGGGCGGCGCGTAGACCGTGGCCAGGCAAATCACCGCGGCCGTCACGAGGAGCACGAGCGGCAGCCGGTCGTAGTTTTTTCGTGCTGAAGCGTCGATGCCGAGCAGGCTAGCCGGAAGCTGGCGACAATGGGGGCGAATGCCGCTCAAACCGCAGCAAACCCCCGAAAAGGTTGCGAAAGGCAGACCCTCGCGATAGTTGGTCGCGCAGCATGGCCCGCGGCAAAGCAACGACGCAGGGCGACCGCCTGGTTTCTCAGAATCGTCGCGCCAGCTTCGACTACCACATCGAGGAGAAGCTCGAGGCCGGCTTGGTGCTGATCGGCAGCGAGGCGCGCTCGCTCCGCGAGCACACGGCAGACCTGACCGAAGCCTGGGTAGACGTGGACCGCCGCGGTGAGGCGTGGGTCAAGAACATGCGCATCCCGCACCTGAAGCACGCGGCGTTCGGGCACGAGGATACGCGGCCCCGCAAGCTGCTGCTGCACCGCCAGCAGATCGAGCGGCTGCGCGGCTTGCGCGAGCGCGACGGCATGACGCTGATCGCGACCAAGTGTTACATCAAGAACAATCGCGCCAAGCTCGAGGTGGCGGTGGCCCGCGGCAAGAAGACGCACGACAAGCGTCACAGCATCAAGGCCAAGGAGGCCGATCGCGAGGCTCGCCAGGCGATGCGCAGCGGGCGGCGCGGCCCATGACGCGAGTGCTCGAGGTCGCGGGAGGCGGCGACGCCTGGCTGCTGTCGATCGACGGCGAAAACGGCGCGATCGAGACCGAGCGCGCGTCGCCTCCGGGCTCCACGGTCGAGCTGGTCGTGGCCGGGGCACCGCTGCGGCTCAAGGTGCGGCAATGCCGGCGCGTCGAAGCCGAAGCAGCGCCCGAAGGCAAGGCGCGATTTCGCGTGGAGGGCCGTTGGGTGAACCTGTCACGCGCCCAGCGGGAGGACCTGAACGGTCGCTGAAACCCGGCAAGGGCGTTCAGTCTTTCTAGCGAGCCTCGCCCGAATCCGAGGCCGGATCCGCGAGCGTCGAGTCGAAGCATCATCGAACGTCCGCGCCCGAGAAAAGATCTCATTGGAAGCGGATTGGAAACGACCCGCACGGCTCATGGATTGGGGTGCGGCAGCGCACGGCAATCGCTAGACTCCCGCGCGAGGAACGCTACGAGATGCCGATGAGCTGGTTCGGAAAATCGAAGGCGCGAACAGGTTCGTTGTCGGCCAGCGGAGCTTGCGGATGAACGACGTCGTGGTGCCGGCGGAAGAGCCGCGGATCCAGTCGTTCGAACCAGCGATGGAAGGTAGGCAGAGCACGAGCCCGGCCGAGTCGTCCGAGCTCACGAGGCTGCGCTGGCGAGAGATGGAGGAGCGCGCCGAGGCTTGCGCCGATCCCGACGAGAAAATTGCATCCTGGGTGCAGATCGGCGCCGAAATCGATCGTGAGCTCAACGCCGGCGGCCCGGTCGAGGGCGCACTGCTTTCGCGGATGCTGAAGCGCACCGTGCTCGAATGGCCCGGTGGGGCGCCGAAATGGATCGAGCGCGCGGTGCGCGGCATCGAGAACCCGCGAGAGTGCCTGGCGGCGCTGATCGCGGCCCTGAACCAGGACGGCATCGAGGGCCCGATCGCCGAGCAAATCGCGCAGGCGCTGTCCGAGGCCGCGCCCGACCGCAAGTCGATGATCGAGGTGCTCGAGGTGTACGGCGACGTGCTCGAGCGGCGGCTGTCGGAGCCCGAGCGAGCCGCCGTGAAGTTCCGCGAGGCGGCCGAACACTGCGCGCCGGACGAGCTCGGCGAGACGATTCGCCTGCTCGAGCGGGCACGCGCCGCAAACCCACGCGATCCGGAGCTCGAGCTCAGGCTCGTGGATCTGCACGCCCGCGCGCTCGATTTCAAATCCCTGCGGCTCGCGCTGCGCCGGCTCGCCGAGCTGCGTCCGGATCCGGGCGAGCTGTCGTCGTTGCTGCTCTCGCTCGAGCCGGCGGCGATCGCCGCGGCGGCCCCCGAGGGCTACGCCTCGATCATCGACGAGCTGTTGCCGGAGCTCGTGAGCGGGGACGCGACGCGCGCGCGGTTGCTCGGTGCAGCCAAGGCGCGCGTGCTTCTGGCGAGCAAGCGGCTCGAGGAGGCGGCCTCGATCTACGAGGAGCTGATCGAGACGCACGCGAACGACGAAGACGTGCGCGCGTACGTGGGTTTGCTCGAGCTGCCGGCCGCGCCGGAGTGGCGGCGCGAGAAGCGGCGCTGGCTGTTCGAGTGGCGCGCCGCGACCACCGCCGACCCGGTCAGCGTGATGATGCACTGGGCCCGCGTGGAAGAGCGCGAGTTCGAAGACAACGCGGCGGCGCTGCGCACGCTGGAGCGCGCCCTGGAGCAGGCTCCGTTGCGCAGCGACACGCTGCTCTCGCTTTCGCGACTGAAGTTCTTGTCGGGCGACACGCCGGGCGGGCTGAAGGCGCTCGAGCGGCTGCGCGCGGCCGAGGGCACGAACCGCGAACCTTCGGCGGAGCTCGAGCTCGCGCGCGAGCTC
>JALYWZ010000489.1 GCA_030852505.1 Myxococcota bacterium
GCGCAGCGACGGCGAGCACGCCGGTGAGGCTCAGCGCTCGCAGCAACCGCCCGACGCGGCGCGGATCCCTGATCATGCCCGGGGGATTGAATCACGAGGTCCCCGGAGGCGTCGAGTCTTCTTCTGCAGCACGCGCCCGTCTGCTAGCCTCGACGCGTCGTGTCCGAGCCCCCCTCGCTCGCCGCCGCGATCACCGAGGAGGCGCCCGTGATCACCGAGAGCGCGCGCAAGATCGCGTCGGGTCGGGGGATCCGCGTGCGGCTCGCGTTGTTCGCGGTCGGGCTGCTGCTCGGGCTCGCGACGGTGACCCTGTTCATGCTGGCGAGCATCTTCGACCGGCTGACACCGCTGATCCGCAGTGATCTGGAGTGGAAGGCCGTCCACGGCTCGCTCGAGCTCGCCCAGGCCATGGAAGTCGGGATCGCCGCCGAGGACATGGCGCTGTTGACGGCGGCAGCCAGGGCCTACACCGCCGATGCCGACGTCGCCGAGCTCGCCGTGGTGAGCGCCGACGAGCGGCTGCTGTTCCGGAGCGGTGCCGTGCGTATTCCGCCCTCCACCTTGTTCGGCGGCGCGCCGCTCAAGGTTCAGGAAGCGCCGGGCGTCGTGTGGTGCTGGTCCGAGTCTCGTATCGAGTCCACCTTGATCGGCAAGGTAGCTCTCGTGGTCTCACTCGAGCGAGTGAAGGCGGGTATGGAGCTCCGGAGCCGGATCCTCTGGACCACGGTGGGCGCTTGTCTGGCCGGGATCGTGCTCAGCCTGTTGTTCTTCCGGTTCTGGATAGGTCCCTTGCTCGGCCTGATCGGCGCCACGTTTCGCAGCCTGGAGCGCACCACGCTCTTGGCCCTCGAGTCGACGCGCCTCAAGGGCGAGTTCCTGGCCAACATGAGCCACGAAATCCGCACACCGATGAACGGCGTCATCGGTATGACGGAGCTCTTGCTGTCGACCTCGCTGGACGTGCGCCAGAAGCGCTACGCGCAGACCATCGCCGCCTCCGCGAACTCGCTGTTGACGGTGATCAACGACATCCTCGACTTTTCGAAGATCGAGGCCGAAAAGCTCGAGATCCGCAAGCTCGAGTTCTCTCCTCGCGACCTGGTGGAAGACCTCGCGGTCCTGATGTCCGAACAGGCGCACGAGAAGGGTCTCGAGATCGCAGTCCACGTGCATCCCGACGTGCCGCTGCGGGTGCTCGGCGATGCCGATCGCGCGCGCCAGGTGCTCGCGAACCTGGTCTCGAACGCGATCAAGTTCACCGAGCGGGGCGACGTGGTGTTGCGCTTGTCGAAGACCCGCGAGGCCGCCACGAGCACGCTGCTCCGCTTCGACGTCCGCGACACGGGCATCGGCATCGCCGATGCCGACAAACGCCGGCTGTTCCAGGCGTTCTCGCAGATCGACGGCTCGCTCACCCGGCGCCACGGCGGCACGGGCCTGGGGCTTGCCATCTCGCGGCGGCTCGTCGACCTGATGGGCGGTACGCTCGACGTCGAGAGCACGCCTGGCGAGGGCAGCCGTTTCTGGTTCGAGCTGCCGTTCGGGCGCATCGACTCGGCCCAGCCACCGCGCGTGGAGCATTCCGAGCCGCAGCACGTCTTGATCGTCGACGACAACGCCACGAACCGCGCGATCCTCGAAGAGCTCCTGGACTCGTGGCAGGTGCGCCACCACAGCGCCGCCGGTGGTAAGGAAGCGCTCGAGCAGCTGCGCACGCTGAAAGCAGCGGGGGATCCCTGCACGCTCTTGATTCTGGACATGCAGATGCCCGGCATGTCCGGGGTCGATGTGGCCCGCGCGATCCGCGACGACGCGGAGCTCCGCGAGCTCCAGATCGTGATGCTGACCTCGCTCGGGCGCGACGTTGCGGTCGCCGAAGGGCTCCGTACCTGGGTGGATCAGGTGCTGGTGAAGCCGATCCGCCAAGCCGACCTGGCGAGCGCCTTGCCCGGCTTGAAGCTGGTGCGAGCCACGGCTTCGCAGCCGAGCGTCCCGAAGCCGGAGCCCGCTGCGACCGACTCGCGCGTGCTCGTCGTCGAAGATCATCCGCTGAATCAGGAGGTCATGAAGGATCTGCTCGAGTCGCTCGGCTATCGCTGCGACCTCGCCGGCGACGGCGCCGAAGCCGTCGCTGCTTTCGAGAAAAATCGGTACTCGCTGGTCTTGATGGATTGCCAGATGCCCGTGCTCGACGGCTACGAAGCGACCGAGAGGATCCGCCGCCACGAGCGGGAGCGCGGCGCGCCGCGAGTTCCGATCGTGGCCGTCACGGCGCACGCCCTCTCCGATGAACGCGACAAGATCCTCGAAGCTGGCATGGACGATCTCTTGACCAAGCCCGTCCAATTGGCGCAGCTCGGGCAGATCGTCTCCAAGTGGATGTCCCCCGAGCCGGAGAGAGCGGCGCCGCCGTAGCTCACTCGACGAGCACGAACGGCAGCGCGTCGCCCATTTCTCCGATCTCGTCCCCGAGCGCCCAATCGTCCCGACCCACGCCGAGTTGCCCGAGCTCGTTATAGCCCCAGCACTTCATGCGACCGTCCGTGAAGATCGCGCAGGTGTGATAGGTGCTGGTCGCGATCACCTGGGGCTCGAGCCCCGAGCCGAGGTCGATCAGCGGTAAGTACGTGCCCACCTCGTCCAGATCGTCGCCGAGATCGCGACGCGTGCCGGCAGTGAGCTCCGGTTGGCCGAGCGCGCCCGAGCGCGCGTCGAAGCCCCAACATTTCGCCCCCTGGCCCTCGTCTCCTGTTCGACCGATCGCGCAGACGACGCTACCGCTCGCCGCCAGCTGAGTTGCCGAGAGCTGCCCCGTGCGCGCGGCGACCCAGCTGTTCACCGCGTCACCCCTGCGGGTGTACCCTCCCCCGTCGAGGAACTGCCCGTACGAGCCGTTTCCCCAGCAGCGCACGCTCCCGCTCGACCGGACGCACGCGAAGTCGTAACCAGCGACGAGCTCCTCCCAGGGCCGGGCGAGCGGCTCCAGGTTGATCCGCATGGGTTCGTCGGGAGCGGCTGCTTCCGGCCCCTGTCCCCAACATTCGATGGCTCCAGAGGCCAAAAGCGCGCAGAGCATTTGCTTGCCGCAGGCGAGCTTCGCGACGGGCTCGCTGAACGGCGCGGTGTGGGCGTCGATCACCGTATCCCGGTAGTCGTATCCCCAACCGCTGACCGTCCCGTCCCCGAGCAGCGCGTAGCCAGAGCCTTCGCTGGCGCAGATCGCGGTTGCAGGCCCGGACAACGTCACCTCGACCGCGCGAAAGTTCGTCAGCGGCAGCGCATAACCGAGCTGACCAAAGGAGTTGTCGCCCCAACAGACAACCTTGCCCGATTGGCGGAGCGCGCAGGTGTGATAGCCGCGGGCCGCGATCGCGGTGGCGTCGTCCACGACCGTATGGAGGTTCCCGAGGAGCTCCGACGCTTGGGTGCCCACGCTGGCCGGCGTCTCGACTCCGAGCTGGAACCGCGAGTTGTCACCCCAGCACTGGACGCGGCCATCGCTGAAGCGCGTGCAGGTGTGATAATCGCCGAGAGCGAGCTCGACCGGCGTCGGCCGGCAATCAGCCGTGCACCCGAAGCCGTCTTCCCCGGTTCCGGCATCGCATTGCTCTTTGTCCGCCCAAAGGAAGCCGTCGCCACACGTGGCCTGGCGGCAATCGCCGACACACGCATCGTCGTCTCGCGTATTGGCGTCGTCGCACTCTTCTCTTCCTGCGTGAAGGATGCCATCGCCGCAGACCGCCAGTTTACAAGCGTTGGTGCAGTCGTCGCGGTCGTCGCGGTTGCCATCGTCACAAGCTTCGACCCCCGCCTGCACGAAGCCGTCGAGGCACGCCGCCCGCCGACATTGGTTCGTGCATTCGTCGTCGTTCCGCTGATTCCCGTCGTCGCATTCCTCGAGACCCATCACCTTGCCGTCGCCGCAAATCGGGTCCGGCGGGACCGCCGTCGCACCGCCGGTCGCAAAGGCGCTGCTCGCGCCACCGCTCGATTCGGCCTGCGGGGAGCTGCCGCCACTCGCGGCCATGCCGCCGGTCGTGCTCGAAGGGGCGACGTGTGCTCCGGAGACGCCGCCCCCGCTGGTGCCACCACTACCGCTGCTGCCCGCCATCTCGGCCGCGCCCGCGGCACCCGCCTCCTCTGAGGATGAAGCTCCTGCTTTGCCGCCGGACCAGGGCGCCTCTTCCTGGACGCCGCCGCTCCCGCCGGTGCCGTGGCAATCCGCGCCGTCGCTACACTCCGACGCCGGGCTAGAGGACCCGCAAGCGACGGTTGCCGCGCTCGACAAGCCAAACCCAACCCAGCACCCTGCAATTCGAATCGACCGCTGCCACATGACGGGCTTTTCGAGCGAAGACCCGGGCCAGTTGCTAAAAAACGCTGGCCTGCGGGGGGCGTGGACAGCTCTCTGGAATCGCTGCTAGAACGCGGGCAGTTCCAGCATGCAAAAGCGCCTCGCCTCTTCCTTCGAAACCACTGATCTCCGCGGCCGGTCGAACCGAAGGCGCGGCCTGCGTCGCGTGGGCGCGCTCGCGCTGCTGCTCTGCGCTTACGGCGTGGCCGCTGGCGGCTGCTCGCGTCAAGCCGAGGGCGAACGCTGCGATCACACCGCCAACGGCGACGAGGATTGCGACGAAGGGCTCGAGTGCGTGCGGCCGCGCGGCAGCACCGTCGACCGTTGCTGCCCGCCCGCTGGC
>JALYWZ010000490.1 GCA_030852505.1 Myxococcota bacterium
CGGCTGCGCAGCGCGGCCTCGATGAACCGAGCGCGCAGCCGCGCCGTGGGTTCGAGCAAGGTCGGCTTCGGACCGGAGCGAGGCACGGAGACCCGAGCCTAACGCAACTCACTTCGCGCTGGGCGCGGGCGCCGGCGCGGCTTCCTTTTTCACGTACGGTTCCACGCGCTGCCCTTCGCCGAGATCTGCCGAAGCCACCTGAATCACCCGCTCGCTGCCGTCGAGGCCGGAGGCGACCTGGATCGTGGCGCCGAGGTCGCGCTCGATCGTCACGCGCTGGTACCGCACCTGATTGTCCTCGGTGACGACCCCGATGCGCAGGCCGTTCGCGTCGTTCGACAGCACCGTCGCCGGCAGCTCGAACACGCGCCGCGCGCGCGGGAGCTTGAGCGACACCTCGGCGTACATGCCGGCCAGCAGCTTCCCGTCCGGGTTCGCCACGCGGACTTCGGTGCTGAGGGTTCGCGTCGCCGAGTCGAGCGCTCCCGCGCTGCGCGCGACGTGGCCCTCGAACTTCTGGTTCGGGAACTCGCGGATCTTGAGCTCGGCGGGGGCGTCGAGCACGATGCTGGGCGCGGCGTCTTGCGGCACCTGAAGGAACACGCGCACCGTGTCGGTCGAGGCCAAGCGGAACAGCGGCGTCGCCACGTTGCCGCCGCTCACCAGGCTGCCGCGATCGACCGAGCGCTCGGTGATCGTGCCGGCAAACGGAGCGGTCACTCGCGAGTACGCTTTTAGCTCGCTCAGCCGGCGAATGTTCGCCTGCTGCGCGGCGACATTGGCCTGTGCCACCTTCACGTCCGCCTCGCCGACGGCCGATTGCGCTTGCGTCTGATCGAGGTCCTGTTGCGGCGAGACGCCGGCTTCGACGAGCTTTCCCGTGCGGTCGAGCCGGGAGGCCGCGAGGCCCTGGTTGGCCTCGGCTTGCGCGACGTTGGCCTGGGCCTGCGCGAGCGCGGCGCGCGCCTGGGCCAGCTCCTGCTCGATCTCGGGCGTGTCGATCTCGGCCAGCAATTGGTTTTCGGTGACGTGAGTGCCGATGTCCACCAGCCAGCGGCGCACGTAGCCGCTGGCGCGCGCGTAAATCACCGCTTCTTCGAGCGGCTGGATGCTGCCCGGTAAGGTCAGGGCCTGCTTGCCCGACAAGAGCTCGGGCGCGATCACCGCGACCCGCGGGAGCGCCTGAACGCGGGCGTTCGTGGCCTGCTCGAGCTCGGCGCGGGCCGCGCGCTTGGGCGCGTAGGTGAAGCCGAAAGCGCCGCACAGGAGCACGATCGTCGCGAGCCCGCCGAGCAGGAGCCGGGTCCGCGAGACCTCGACGGGCTTGGCGAGATCGAAGCCGAGCTCATTTTCTGCATCCGCAGAGTGCGAAGCAGAGACTTCGTTGTCAGGAGAAGCGGTCATGGTGTCGAGAGCTCCGGATCATCGCGAACGACTGGGGGGGTACGGCGTAGCACCGCATAAGCCACGGGGACGACGAGCAGCGTGGACAGCGTGGCGAAGAGCAAACCGCCGATCACCGCGCGCCCGAGCGGGGCGTTTTGCTCCGCGCCCTCGCCGATGCCGAGCGACATCGGCAGCATGCCGACGATCATCGCCAGTGCGGTCATCAACACCGGACGCAGCCGCGTCATGCCCGCGGCGAGCGCTGCTTCTCGGGAGTCGCTGCCGAGGCGACGCCGGCCGTTGGCGAACGACACGATCAAGATGCTGTTCGCGGTCGCCACACCCACGCACAGGATCGTGCCCATTTGCGCCGGCACGCTGAACGTCGTGTGCGTCACGAACAGCATCCAGGCGATGCCCGCGAGCGCGCCCGGCAACGCCATCAGGATGATGAACGGGTCGAGCCACGACTGAAAGTTCACGACCATCAACAGGTACACGAGGATCAGCGCGAAAATCAGGCCGAACCCGAGCCCCTTGAACGACGACTCCATACTCTCGATCTGGCCCTTCACCTTGATCGAGGTCCCGCGCGGCAAGCTCGGCGTCGCCTCCGCGACCACGCGCTCGACCTCCTTGGCGACCGAGCCGAGGTCCGTCCCGGCCACGTTGGCCTGCACGTCGAAGGTGCGCGAGGCGTTGTAGTGCGTGATGTTCGCCGGGCTCGTGGTGCGCGAGATCTGCGCGACGTTCGAGAGCATCTGCGTGCCCCCGTCACCCGGGGTGGAGATCGGCGTGGCTCCGAGCGCCTCCAGCGAGTCGACCGCGTATTGCGGCGTCTGCACTGCGACCAGGTACTGCACGCCGCGCTTCGGATCGATCCAATAGCTCGGTGAGACCTGGCCGCTCGACGACAGCGACACCAACAGATCGCTCGCCACGTCGCGCTCGCTGAGGCCGAAGCGCGCGGCCATGCTGCGGTCGACGTTGACGCGCAGGCCCGGCACGCGCGGCACCTGCGCCAGATGCACGTCCGCAGCCCCGGGGATCGCCCGCATTTTCTGGGCGAGTTGCTGCGCCACCCGGTACGCCTCGTGCTCGCGCCCGGGCGCGCTGATCACCTGCAGATTGATCGGCGCTGCGAGCCCGAAGTTCAGCACCTGCGTGGAGATGTCTGGCGGCAGAAAGAAGAAGGTGCTCTCGGGGAACAGCATCGGCAGCCGGTCGCGCAGCTCGGCGACGTAGTCTTCGGTCGGCTCGTGGCCGGGCTTGAGCGCGATGAAGATTTGGCCGTCGGCGGGCGAGATCAGCGCGCCCTCGCTGAGCGACAGGTTGAGCCCGCTGTAGGGCACGCCGATGTTGTCGATCAGCGTGTCGATCTGCTCCGACGGGATGACCTCGCGGATCGTCCGCTGGATCTCGGCGAAGTGCTTCTCCGACTCCTCGATGCGAGTGCCCGGAGTGCCGCGCACGTGCAACTTGATCAGGCCTGCGTCGACGGTCGGGAAGAAGTCGCGGCCGATCAAGGGAAACAGCGCGAGCGAGCCGACGACGAGCACGGCGAAGCCGCTCAACACGATTTTTCGGTGAGACAGAAAGAGCGCGAGCCAGCCTCCGTATGCATCGCGGCCACGGGCGAAGCCGTGCTCGAAAGCGCCGGTGAAGCGCGCCCACCACCCGGGCCGCGCCGCTGCTGCTTGTCGCTGGTGCGCCGCCAGCTCTTGCGGGAGAAAGTAGTGCGCGAGCGTCGGCACCAGCGTCCGCGACAGAAAGTACGAGGTCAGCATCGCGAAGACCACGGCCTCCGCGAGCGGCACGAACAGGAACTTGGCCGGCCCCGTGATGAACGTCACGGGCACGAACACGATGCAGATGCACAGCGTCGACACGAACGCCGGCAGCGCGATCTCCTGCGCTCCGTCGATGATCGCGCGCACCAGCGGCTTCTTCAGCGCGATGTGGCGGTGCATGTTCTCGATCGTGACCGTCGCGTCGTCGACCAGGATGCCGACGGCCAACGACATGCCGCCGAGCGTCATCACGTTCAGCGAGTTGCCGAGCCAATCCAGCGCCACGATCGACACCAGGATCGACAGCGGGATCGAGATCACCACGATCAACGTGCTGCGGACGCTGCCCAAAAACAGCAAGATCATCAGCGCCGTGAGGCAGCCCGCGATCAGCGCCTCTTTGGCCACGCCGCTGACCGCCGCCCGCACGAACACCGACTGGTCGAAGAGCGGCGAGACCGACAGCTCTTGGGGGAGCTTGGCCAGCGTGGCCGGCAGCATTTCGCGGATCCGCCCGACCACCTCGAGGGTGCTCGCGCCGCCGAGCTTGAGCACGCTCATCAGCACCGAGCGCCGCCCGTCGACGTGGACCATGTTGGTCTGCGGCGAGTTTCCGTCGCGCACGCTGGCCACGTCCCGCACGTAGACGGTGGTGCCGCGCACGGTCTTGATCGGGATCGCGCCGATCTCGTCGAGCAGCTCGGGGCTGCTGTTGATCTGGACCGGGTACTCGTTCTGGCCGATCTTGGCCGTGCCGGAGGGCAAAATCAGATTGCCCAGGCCGAGCGCCGCGTTCACGTCCCGCGGCGAGAGGCCGGCCGCGTAGAGTTTCCCGGGGTCGATGTCGAGCACCACCTGGCGTTGCTTGCCGCCGTACGGCCAGGGGATCTGCGCGCCCTGCACGGTGGCGATGTCGGCGCGCACGAAGTTGACGCCGAGGTCGAAGAGCTGCTGCTCGCTCAGCGTCTCGCTCTTCAGGGCGAGCTGCAGGATCGGAACGTTGCCGGCGCTGTAACGGATGATGAACGGCGGCGTCGCGCCCGGTGGCATCTGGCGCACCACCGTCTGGGAGATGGCCGTCACCTGCGCCGTGGCCGCGTCGATGTTCGCGCCCGGCTGGAAGAAGATCTTGATCACCGCCACACCCGTCAGGGTTTGGCTCTCGATGTGCTCGATGTCGTTGACGGTGGTGGTGAGCGCGCGCTCGTAGTTGGTGACGATGCGCTTCTCCATCTCCTCCGGCGTGAGCCCGCCGTAGTTGAAGACGACGCTGAGCACCGGGATGTCGATGTTGGGGAAGATGTCGGTCGGCATCCGCACGATCGACGACACCCCGAGCAGGAGGATCACGAGCGCCATCACCACGAAGGTGTAAGGGCGCCGGAGAGCGACACGAACGAGCCACATACCGGAAATTACTCAGTTTTATTCGCTGGCCCGCCGGCCTCGCGGCGCCGGAGAGCCGACGCGGGGGATACCTAGGGTCAGGGAGTGGAAACGTCCAATATATCGT
>JALYWZ010000491.1 GCA_030852505.1 Myxococcota bacterium
GCCTCGGCCCGTGCGTCGCTCATCGTGCGCCCGAGGATACGAGAGGTAGAGCCTCGGGATCCATCCCCGACAACTCCTCGAGCTCGCGATCACGCTCGGCCTTACCCCGGCCGAGCCGGAACAGCCTGCCGAACCGCAGCGAGAGATCGTCGAACAGCGAGTAGGCGACCGGAGTCGCGAGCAAGGTGAGCAGCAGGCTCAGGGCCTGGCCGCCCACGATCACCCCGGCCGTGGCCTGGTTGAAGGCCGCGCCGATGCCGCTCGAGAGCAACAGCGGCAGCATGCCGGCGACGAACGCCAGGGTCGTCATCAGGATCGGCCGCAGCCGTTCGCGGTTGGCTTCGAGGATCGCCGTGGCGCGGTCGAGCCCGCGCGCGCGGAGCTGGTTGGTGTGGTCAATCTGCAAGATCGAGTTCTTCTTGACCACGCCGAACAGCACCAGGAGGCCGAGCATCGAGTAGATGTCGAGCTGCTGCTTGAACAAGATCACGCTCAGGAGCGCGAAGGGCAGGGTGAGCGGCAGCGCCAGCAGGATCGTGATCGGATGCAGCCACGACTCGAACTGCGCGGCGAGCACCAGGTACATGAACACGAACGACAGCCCGAACGCGACCAGGAACGCGACGCCGGCGCGCCCCATCTCCTTGGATTGCCCGACCGGCGCCGAGCGATACCCGGGCGGCAGGTTGAGCGCGCGGATCTCGCGCTCCACGGCCTGCATCACCGTGGCCTGTGCGGTGCCGGGTGCGAGGTTCGCGAACAACAGCACCTGGCGGCGCCGGTTGAGGCGCATGATCGAGGCCGGCCCCGTGTCGGGCTCGCTCGAGACCACCTCGAGGATCGGCACACTGCCGTGCTTGCTCGAGGGCACCGTGAGCAGCGAAAGTCCTGACAGATCGCTCCGGTACTTGGCCTCGCCGCGCACGCGGATCGAGTAGGTTTCCCCGGCTTCTTCGTAGGTGGAGACCTCGCCGCCTCCCACGAACAGGCGCAGCGTGGAGGCTAGATCCTGGACCTTGACGCCGAGATCGGCGGCGCGGTCGCGGTCGATGGCGAGCGCGAGCTCGGGCTTGCCGGAGACGAGCGAGCTCGTGACGTCGACCGCTCCCGGGATCTGCTTCACCCGGGCCATCAGCTGCTTCGAATACTTCTCGAGCTCGACCAGCTCCGGGCCGCTGATCTCGTACATCACGGGCGCCTGCTTCCAGCCTCCGGAGAACATGGGCACCTCGGAGACGTCGATCTCGAGCTCCTTGGGCTGCTTGGCGACGATCTCGTGGCGCACGCGGTCCATCAGCTCGTGCTGGCTGAGCGCGCGCTGGTCGGGGTCGTTCAAGCGCACGTAGACGCGACCGAGGTTCGGCGTGCGCTCGTTGTTGTCTCCTATCGTGAGCAGCGTCGAGGTGACCTCGGGCAGGTCGCGCACGGCGCGCGCGATCCGCTCGGTGACGATCTCCGTGGCGTCGAGGCTCGTGCCTTCGGGCGTGCGCACGTTGATTTCGAACTGGGCCTCGTCGCTCTTCGGCAAGAACCCCTTGGGCACTGCGGCCATCAGCGGCACGGTCGAGGCGAGCGTGGCGAGCGAGGCCACGACCACGATCCAGCGGCGTTGCATCACCCAGCCGAGCAGCCGCACGTAGACGCGCTCGATCGGCAGGTAAACCGTGTCCACCACCCGTTCGAGGAGCGGTTTCTTCGCGGCGCGGCCGCCGTCGCCGGCATTGTCGCCAGCGGCGTGCGGGCGGTGGGCCTTGAGCCAACGCGAGGAGAGCATCGGGGTGAGCGTGAAGCTCACGAGCATCGAGACCAGGATCGAGAAGGCCATCGTCATGCCGAAGCTCTTCAAGAACCGGCCGACGATGCCGGACATGAAGGCCACGGGCAGGAACACGGCCACGAGCGACAGGGTCGTGGCCAGCACGGCCAGGCCGATCTCGCGGGTCGCGATCACCGAAGCCTTGATCGGTGACAGCCCCTTTTCTTCGATGTGACGGTGGATGTTCTCGAGCACCACGATCGCGTCGTCGATCACGATGCCGACGGCGAGCGCCAGCGCGAGCAGCGTGATCGTGTCGAGCGAGAAGCCCTGCGTCCACATCAGCGCGAAGGTGCCGACGATCGAGACCGGGATCGCGATTGCGGCGATCAGCGTGCTGCGCAGGTTGCCGAGGAACAACAGCACCACGGCGCCAGCGAACAGCGCGCCGAGGATCAGATGCTCGCCGACCGCCGCGACGCTGGTGCGGATCGTGGCGGTGTTGTCGCGCACCACCTCGAGCGAGTAGCCCTTCGGCAGCTCGGCGCGCATCTCGTCCATGCGCTCCTTGACCTGATCGACGACCACCACGCTGTTGGCGCCCGATTGCTTGCGGATCGACAGCACCACGGCCGGCTCACCGTCGCGGACGGCGCTGGTTTCGGTGGTTTCGACGCCGTCTTCGATGCGCGCGACCTCACCGAGGCGGACCTCCCGCCCGTCTTTTTCGACGATCGACAGGCGCGCGAGCTCCGCGGGCTTTTCGACGCGACCGCGGACGCGCAAGATCTGCTGGTTCGGCCCGGCTTCGATGCGGCCGCCGGGGATGGTCAAGTTGGCGCTCGAGATCGCGCGCTCGACGTCGAGCGCCGTCAGGCCGTGGGCGCGGAGCCGGGCCGGGTCGAGCCACACGTTGATCTGGCGCTTGCTGCCGCCGACCACGCTGACCTGGCCGACGCCGGGCGTGCTCTCGAGCCGTCGCCGCACCAGCTTGTCGCCGACCTCGGTGATCTCGGCGAGCGGTGCCTTGGCGTTGACCGCGATGTAGAGCACGGGCGTCGCCTCGGGGTCGATCTTCATGACCACCGGCTCTTCGACGCCCTTCGGCAGCGAGCTCACGACGCGGCTCACACGGTCCCGCACCTCCTGGGCCGCGACCTCGATGTCCTTCTCGAGCACGAAGGTCACGAACACCTGGGAAACGCCTTCGCTCGAGGTGGAGCGCAGCTCGTCGATGCCGCTGATGGTGTTGACGGCCTCCTCGATCTTGGCGCTGACCTCGGTCTCGATCTCCTTCGGCGCCGCGCCCGGAAGCTCGGTGATCACGCTCACGGTCGGGAAGTCGACCTTGGGGAAGCGATCGACGCCGAGCTGCGCGTAGCCGACGATGCCGAACACGAGCACCACCAGGATCAGCACGGTGGCGAAGATGGGGCGACGGACGCTGACGTTTGCTAGCCACTGCATGTCGGACTCCGTTCACTTCACGCGGGCGCCGTCGCGGAGACCCGGGGGAGGGGCCACCACGACGCGCTCGGCTGCTTTCAGGCCCGTGACGATCGGCACGGAGCCGGCCCTGGGCTCGCCCGCGAGCACCACGCGCTCTTCGACGCGCTCGCCTTGGACGACGAACACGCGGCGCGCGTTCTCGTTACCGAACAGCGCGCGCTCGGGGACGACGGGCAGCTGTCTCGAGCCGACGGCGAGCTCGGAGCTCGCGAACATGCCGGGCCGCAGCTTTTCGTCCGGGTTCTCGACCAGGGCTTCGACGACCTGGTCGCGGCCGCTCTTCTCGACGACCGGGCCGATGTACACGATTTTCCCGGTAAAACGCCGCTCCGGAAAGGCGGCGACCGAAAACACCACCGGCAAGCCCTCGGCGATCCGGCCCGTGGCGGACTCGGGCACCTCGAGCTCGAGCCGCAGCTTGCCGACGTCCACGACGGTCGCGATCTTGGTGCCCGGGATCACGTACTCGCCGATCGTCACGCGGCGCTCCGCGATCCGGCCGGCGAACGGGGCGCGCACGATCGAGTCGCCGACGGCTTGCTCCGACAGCCTCTGGCGGGCGCGCGCGGCGTCCACCGAGTGGCGTGCCACGGCACAGCTCGCCGACATGCGGTCGTACTCCGAGCGCGAGATCGCCGAGGCCTTGAACAGCTGCTCGGCGCGCTGACACTCGAGCGAAGCGTTCTCGTCCTCGGCAGCGAGCGCCGCAGCGCGGGCGCGTGACTCGAGGTTCGTGAGCCGCGCGGCGCGCGAGTCGAGGCGCACGAGCGACTGCGACGCCTCGACCGCATCGCCGCGCTCGATGAAGGTCGAGATCACGCGGCCCGGTTGATCGGCGGCGACCTCGGCTTCCCGATAGGCGCGGAGAGTCCCCGGCAAGTGCAGGGTTTCCGGCAACGTCTCGAGTTTCGCGACGGCGGTTTCGACGGCGACCGCGGGCGCTTCGGCCGAGCTTTGCGCGCTCGCGGGGCGCGAGCAGGCGCTTTGGCCGAGTAACCCGAGGAGCAGACTCGAGAGGGCCAGCCCTCGGCCGGCCACGCGCAGAACGGATTGCATGGCGCGGCCCAATGCAGGGACCGCGCCACGCGAGGATCGCGGCAATTAGCGGGATAGACCGGAAAAAAGAACTGTTACGGGCCTGGACGACTGTCCGGCTCGCGGACACGTGTCCGTCGTGGCGCGGACGCGGTCGCGGGGCCGAAGCGGCCGTGCGCTCTGACCGCTTTACGGCCCGCACGGCGAGGAACTGCCGCACTCGTCTCTCGAACGGTGGTTCAGTCGACCCCGCCGCGACGCAGTCTCGTGCGCTTGGCACGCGTCGTGAAGAGCGGCGACTCGCATCAATCAGCAGCGGAGCAAAGTCATGTTGCACTCAGAGTATTCGGCGCGCGTCCTCGGTTTACGCGGTCGCGGGTTTCTGTCG
>JALYWZ010000072.1 GCA_030852505.1 Myxococcota bacterium
GGACGCGCTCGGCCGAGCGCGGCGGGAGCAGCTGCTCGAGCTCCGAGACCAGCGCGCCGGGAGTCGTGGGAGCGGGCATTTCGCCGACGGTTTCCCCGGCCCGCGAGGACAGCCCCGCGAGGATTTGCCGGCAGCGCGCGACCTCTCGGCAGACGAGCTCTGCGTCGGCGCTGAGCTCGGCGGGCGGTCGGTCCGAGTCGAGCCCGAGCCGGAGCTCCTTGGCGGCAAGTCCGATCGTCGCGAGCGGCGAGCCGAGCTCGTGCGCCGCGCTCGCCGAGAAGCTCGAGAGCGCTGCCAGCCGCTCGTTTTGCATGGCAAGCTTGGCGATGGCGGCGAGCTTCCGATCGCGCTCGCGGATGGCGCGGCTGACCCTACCGACGAAGTAAGCCACGAACGACGCGGCCAGGGCGTAGGCCACCCACATGCCGACGAGGTGCGCCGACCACGGCTGCTCTGCGTGGTGGTGATGCATCATCGGCGCCGGGTCGGACGGCAGCAGGAACAGCGATCCGAAGCCGAGCACCGTGAGCAGCACCAGCGCCCAGGTCAAACGGGCCTCGAGCAGCACCGACGACAAGGCCACGTGCACCAGGAAGAAGACCGTGAACGGGTTGGCCGCGCCGCCCGAGAACGCGAGAAACGCGGTCAGCACGAGCACGTCGGCGAACAGCACCGCCGGCAGCCAGAAGCCGCGGTCCGCGTGCAGCGGCACGAACGACAGCGCCACGTTGCCGAGCGCCGTGAAGGCGACGAAGCCGAGCAACAGCCCGTACGGCAGCTCGAGCTCGAAGCCGGCCCAGGCCACCGCCACTGCCAGCGCCTGACCGAAGACGGCGCCCCAGCGCAATTTGCGCAGCCAGGTGATGCCGAGTGCCTGTTCGGTCTCGGCGAAACCCTCGACTCCCGCGCGCGGCCGCACCGCTTCGAAGCTCATGCTCGCCCCGCGGGCTACCAGGGATCCGAGAGGCTCGGATCGGTGAGGAAGCTCTCGTCCGTCAGGGACTCGAGAAACGCCAGCAGATCGTCGACCTCTCGGGGCTCGATCGCGAAGCCCGACACGAACACGGCCTTTCGGGGCGAAAGCGCGCCATCGCCGGCGTCGTCGCCGTCCTCGATCACGCGCCCGCCGCGCGCGTAGTGCTGCTCGATCACCTCGCGCAGCGTCGCGATGCTGCCGTCGTGCATGTACGGCGCCGTCACGGCCACGTTGCGCAGCGTCGGCGGCCGGAACTTGCCCATGTCCTCGGGGCGCCCGGTGATCTCGAACAAGCCCTGATCGCGGGGTGGGTATGCGCCCTCGCCGTCCAGGTTGTAGAGCGCGTCGTTCTGGTACGAGATCTGAACCGAGCTCTTGCCCTGCCAGGTCACGGAGGTGCTGAGGGCGAACGAGCCGTGGCAGTGGTGGCATTCGAAGCGCTCACCGAAGAAGAGCTGCGCGCCGCGCTGGGCAGACTCGGAGATGGCTTCCGGATCTCGGCCCGAGGTGTAGGCGTCGTACGGCGAGTTGCCGGAGATCAAGCGCCGCTCGAAGCTCGCGATCGCCCGCACCAGGTTGTAGAGGTTCACGGGGTCGGCCGGATCGTCGGGGAAAGCCGCCGCGAACATCTCGATGTAACGAGGTTCGTCGTGCAGGCGATCGAGTAGCTCGAGCTCCTGCCCCGAGAAGCCGAGCTCCACGGGGTCGTCGCCGAGCAGCGGCACCGCCACCTGCATCTCGAGCGTCTTCAGCACGGGATTGGCCCAGGTCTGGGCGGAGTTGTAGGCCGCGTTGGCCAGGCTCATCGAGCTCCTGCGATTGACGACACCCGTCGAGCCGACCGCGTGCGCGAGACCGTCGGTGAAGGCCAGCTCCTGTCGATGGCACGAAGCACAAGACTGCGTGCCGTTCAGGGACAGGCGCTGGTCGTAGAACAGGTGGCGCCCGAGCTCGGCCTTGGCGGCGGACATCGGGTTTTCTTCCGGCACTGCGGGGACAGGGAACCCGGGCGGAAGCGCCCAGACGTACTCAGTGGTTTGCTCGGGGCGCTCGCCGTCATCACCGCCGGAACAAGCGGAGAGTGACAGCGCGACCAGAGCGACCGGCGCGAGCGCCGCGCTACTCCAGCGAAAAGAGGACTTGTTCGTCCGCGTCATCGATGCCCAGGCGCTCGAAAATCGTTCGACACTCTGGGTCGTCCAATTCGGACATGCAACCCGGCGCAGTGCCATCCGTGTTGAAGGCGAGATCGGTCGTCGCGAGCAGGTCGGCTAAATCGGCGACGATTTTCGACTCTCCGAATTGGAATCCGTCGAGGTCGTAGCGGACCTGATTCGGCGCCACGCAGTCGTCGGTCGGCGCGGCCTGGGCGTTGTCCCCGGGACAACCGGCGGCACCGACGTGAACCAGGTACGGGTGGATGCCGCCGCCTTCCATCGGAGACGAGCCGTCTACCTTGAGGAACTTGTAGCCGCTCAGCCAGGTCCAAAACATGCCCGTCACGTCGAGCGGAGGCTCCGCCTGTGCGAGATCGAGAAAATTCTTTTCCGTTGGAACCCCGAGCGTGAAGCGGACGCCGCGATACTCGCCCGGCGCAACCAGGCCGCTGACCGTGGTGCTCGTCTCGGCCGTCCCGTCGGGGCCACAGCCGTCTTCGAAATCGAGCAGCGCCACGCCGTCGTCCTGGAAAGGCCCGGGGGTGAGCTCGACGGCATGCCCACGTCCGGCGGCGTCCACCAGCTCGAAAGACGACAGATAGAAGCGCGCGTCGGTGACGGTGAAGGGCGCCGCGGGATCGCCCACGTCCGGGTATTCCGCGCCGCAAGAAACGGGCTCTCCGCCCACACGAAGCTCGAAGCTCAGCTCGGTCGGAATCGGCACGTCACCATCGCGTTCGCCGTCGTCGTCCCCGCAATGCAGGCACAACGACGAGGCCAGAAGAGCAAACCAGAGCTGGGTCCGAGGGCGCGTCATTCGATCCATTCCCAATAGGTGGGGCAACTCTAGTGAAGCGGGTGGTGTGCAGGCGATGCGGTAATTTGTCGCGGGACGCGAGCACGGGGCTAGTTCGGCTGGTCGAGGCGCTTGCGCAGCGCCGTCACGCGCTGCTTCAAGGCCTCGGCCTCGCGCGCCACTTCGGGGAAGCCGTCCGCTCGTGCGGCGTCGAACAGAGTGCGAGCCCCCTCGGCGATCGCGGAGAGCTGGGCGTTGGCGTCGCGGATCAGCGCGGCGCCCCCGGCAGGGCCGGCCTTGAGCAAGGCCGACAAGCGCGATGCGGCCTGGCCGAGCTCGGCAAACGCCTGCATGTGGCCTTCGAGCTGCGCGAGCCGGGCCTGGATCCGCGTCGCGAACTCCGAGAGTGGCTCGAGCGCTGCTTGCTGGCGCGTCTGCATGCGCTCCATGGCCAGCGCCAGATCGCGGAGCCCATTCGCCATCCCCTCCGGCGCAGCCAGGGCTTCGTTCAGCTCTCTGGCGGCGCGTTGAATATTCTTCTCCGAGTCGAGCTCGATCTTGCGTGCTGCTCGCGAACGCGACTCGAGCTCGGCGAGCTGGGCCTCGAGCGCCTCGGCGGCGCGGACGATTTCCGGATCTTCTGGTTTGGTCTTCATGGCAATCCGAACCTCCCCCAGCCGCACCACCGGGTGCTCATGCCCCCTCCGCGATGGCTCCGAAGCGGCGCGCGAGGTGTTCTGCGGTACGGCGAACCGCGGCGTCGCTCTGCGAGCTCGGATCCTGTGCGACCACGAACACCTCCCCCGCCTGCTTCCAGTGGAGGGTGACGGGCGTTCCGAATACCCGGAAATCCCAGAATACCTGGTCCATGCCGTCGAAGCGCTCGCACGGCTCGGCGCCCAGGTCTTCACTTAAAGATTCCGCGCACTTACGCAGCGTCACGCGATCGGCTGCCCGCAGCACGAGCGCCATCAGCTTCTGTTCGGGCGAGCGCTCGAAGCGGATTTCGCTCATGACTCGTGGACGCTACCAGAAAAGCCGGGGCGCCTGTCACGCCCTGCCGCAAGCGGCCTAAGCTCCCGAGGAGAAACCGATGCTCGCCTGGCTCAAAAATCACCGCCCTCGTTGGTCCACTGGCCTCGCCCTCGCCGGCGTACTCGGTTTGGGTGGGTTCTTCGTCTACGACCACTTCGACGATTGTTGCAGAGAAGGCGCCGACTGCTGCTACCCCGGCTCGCCCTGCTGCGCACACGGCGCACACGCCAAGCGCTAACCCGAGCGAGCCTCGGCCCGGCGCCGCAGGTCCATACTCTTCAGCACCACGCCGAAGCTCTGGGCGAGGGACTCGTAGAGCGAGCCGTCGCCGTCGATCGCAGGGAGCACGGCGATGCCGAGCAGCTCGTCGGCATAGCAGAGCGGCAGCGCCAACACCGATCGCCGCAGCAAGCTCGGAAAGCCGGGCGGCACGATTTGCCGCGTCGGGTAGGTCACGCTCTGCGGCTGCAGCTCCTCGGCGCTGAAGCCGAACGAAAGGCGCAGCTCGCTCCGGCCCTTGCCGGGCACGAATTCGGACACGACGCACTCGTCGATGCCGAGGTGCGGCAGGTGCTCGGCGAGCAACGTGGAGAGCTGAGCGCGCGGGCTGAACATGCGCGAGTACAACTGCCGCGACATCCGGTGCAAGCGCTCGTGGATCAGGTCGCTGCGCGCGAGCCGGAGGCGCGTCGCGAGCTCGTCCGCGAGTTTCCGGTTCTGCTCGAGCTGGTACGAGCTGCCTGCGGCCAGCCGCCGGAGCAACGGATCCAGCGCCCGGGCGAAGGCGCCGGTCGCGCCGTTGATTTCGGCAGCGAGCGCCGGCAGGACTTCGCGCGTCTCGTCGATCGGCGCGTTGGCGTCGTCATGCGGCCCCGGAATGTCGGTCGGGACGCAGCCGCAAGAGCGGCGCAGCACGAGCTCGGTCGACAGCTCGTTCGATTCGGCGACCGGTTTGCCGTCGATCACGTCGAACAGCAGGCGCACGGCGTCGCGGCCGAGCTGGTCGAGCGGCTGCCGCACCGTGGACAGCGAGGGCTCGTGATAGCGAGCGAGCGTGATGTCGTCGAAGCCCACGACCGCGAGCTGCTCCGGCACCGAGATGCGGCGGCGCACGAGCTCATCGACCACGCCGAACGCCATGTAGTCGTTGGCCGCGATGATCGCGTCGAACTCGGAAAGCTTGAGTTGCCGGGTGTCGAACAGCTCGTACATCGCCCGCGTGCCGCTCTCGCGCGTGAAATCTCCAGGCACGACCAGCTTCGGATCCGGCGTCAGGCCGAACTCGCGGAGCCCCGTGTAGTATGCCTCGAGGCGCTTGTTCGCCTGCGGGTTGGTGGGGATGCCGGAGACGAACGCGATCCGCTTGCGGTCGTGCTGAAGCACCAGGTGCTCGATCAGCTGCACGATGCCGCGCGCGTCGTCGATGCTGACGCTGGGCACGCCATCGGCGATGCCGACGCTGGCAACCGGCAAACCGAACTTCTGAAGCCACGCGCCGGTGGCGACGGTGCCGATGAAGTGGCCGACCACACCCGACACGGAGAGGATCGCGTCGGCCGTCGAAGAATCCACCAGGTCGTAGAGCGAGGCGCGGGCCTGGTGCCCGGGGTTGGGATCGGAGAGCCCCGCGCCGGCCACGTACAGCACGCTGCCTCCGGCCGCTTCGACCGCGCCACGGACCCCCTTGCAGATGGCCCACTCGTATTCGTTGTCGAGGTAGGCCGCCAACAACGCAACGCGCAGGCCGCGGCGCGGTGCCGCGCTAGCTGGGGACGGGCTCATCGCCAGCGAGTTTCGCGGATCCGCGCCGCGGTTCAAACACCTTTCTGCGGCGGGGCTCAGCTCGCCTTGCGCGCCGTCTCGAGCGGAGGAATGCCGAGCTCGGCGCGGAGCTGCTCCAGCGGCTTGTTGCGGTTTCCCATCATGTCGAAGCCCTCGCTCAGATCGATCTTGCAGGCCGCGCCGCGATGCAGCGCCGTGAGCACCAGCGGCACGTCGAACAGGCCCGTATACCCCTTGGCCACGGGCGTGATCCGCATCCCGACGTGAAATTGCAGGATGCCGAACAAAAGGAACGAGAAGCCGTCGCGACGCGCGAACCCGGCCTGGAAGGCGGCCTGCTGGATTTCGCCCTGGGGGTCGGTGCCGTAGCCGGCAAGCACGTGCCCGAGGTCGTGGAACACCATGGTGATGCCGCCGATTTCGCCGGGGAAGCCGAAGCCGTTGTCGAGAAAGTGGTCGTAGAACGCACGACCGAAGCTGCCCCGCGGGCAGTGCTCGAAGGCTCGGTACGTGGCGGCGAGCGCCGGATCTCCCCCGCCGATGCCCAACATCGGCAACGCGAGCTGAAGCACGCCCGGAAAATCCCTGGCGCTGCGGATGAAGCGCCCGACGCGGCGGAACATGTCGGCTCGCGCGATCAGCCCGCGGTGGTGCGCGAGCTCGTAGAGCACGTCGAGCCCCTGCTCGTCGATGCCGAGCGCCGCCGCGAGCTTTCGGACCTCGCGCTCGGTGACTTGCGACGGCGCTCCCTCGATCAGCGCCGTCACCATCGCGAGCTGTACGGCGCGTTTGCGGCGATGCGGATCCTGAACGACCTTGGCTACCTCCCCGAACGCAATCGGCTCGAGCATGTCCGCCGACACGTCGAACTCGTGGATCCGAGCCACGCCTTCGACCAGCGCGCGTTCGGCGTCGGTGAACCGATGATTGGCGGAAGCGACGTTGCGCAGCGCGCGCAACACGACGCCGAGCTCGCGGGGCGGGAAAACTTTGAGGTCCATGCCGAGGCCTCGTGCAGCCGTTGTGCCAGCCAATGCCCAGCAAAAACCCGGCAATTTTCGCAGATCCCGGACAGCTGTCCGGCGGACAAGCGACCGTTCCAGGACGGTGCGTCCGCAGCCGGACGGGGTGCGGCGCGCAAGTGCGCGGCTAAGCTTGCGCGTGGCCGTTCAGCTCTCCGTTCGCGATCTCAGTCACGCCTTCGGCGGACGCCCGCTATTCAGCGGCGTCACGTTCACCGTCTCGGACGGCGACCGGATCGGGCTCATCGGACCGAACGGCGCCGGAAAGTCCACGCTGCTGAAGCTCCTGGCGGGCGAGCTCGGCGCCGATCGGGGAGAGGTCGCTCGCCGGAATGGGCTGCGGATTGCGTACCTGGCCCAGGTCCCGGAATTCTCGGAGGCAACCGTTCGGGCCGCCGTTCGAGCCGGGCTCGGAGGGCGGCCGCACGACGGCTTCGAAGACGAAGGCCGCGTCGACGAGTGGATCAACCGACTCGAGCTCGAGCCGGATGCGCCGATCGCCAAGCTGTCGGGCGGCTGGCAAAAGCGCGTGGCCCTGGCCCGAGCGCTGGTGACCGACCCCGAGCTGCTCCTGCTCGATGAACCGACCAACCACCTCGATCTCGAGAGCATCCTGTGGCTCGAGCGCTTCCTCGCCGGCGCGCGCTTTGCGACGCTGACGGTGACCCATGATCGCCTGTTTTTGCAGCGGATCTCCAATCGTATCCTGGAGCTCGACCGGCGGAACCCGGGAGGCTTGATCGACGTGGCCGGAGATTACGCCGCTTACGTCGAGCACAAGGCGCAAGCCATGGCCGCACAAGAGCAGCGCGAGCAAGCCCTGCGCAACACGCTGCGCCGCGAGACCGAGTGGTTGCGCCGCAGCCCTTCGGCGCGCAGCACCAAGCAGAACGCGCGCATCGAACGCGCCGGCGCGATCGCCGACGAGGTGGCGGAGCTTACGACGCGAAACCGCGTAGGCAGCGTGGGGCTGGATTTTCAAGCCCGGGATCCGAACGAGGCGCGCCCCAAGCGCTTGATCGAAGCGCGCAACATCTCAAAATCGTTCGGTGAGCGGCTGGTGTTCAGCGGCGTCAGCCTGTTCATCGGACCGAAGACGCGGCTCGGCCTGCTCGGGCCGAACGGCTCTGGAAAGTCCACGTTGCTGCGCGCGCTGACCGGCGAAGATCCGCCGACGACCGGCGAGGTGCTGCGCGCGGACAACTTGAACGTCGCCACCTTCGAGCAGAACCGGGGCTCGCTCGATCCGACGAGAACGCTCGCCGACACCATCAGCCCGGAGGGGGACTTCGTGCATTTTCGCGGCGCGCACGTGCACCGCAACGGCTATCTCGAACGCTTCCTGTTCAAGCCCGATCAGATGCGCCAACCCGTCGGCAGCCTATCGGGCGGCGAGCAAAGCCGCCTGTTGCTGGCGCGGCTGATGTTGACGCCCGCCAACGTGCTCGTGCTCGACGAGCCGACCAACGACCTCGATCTGCCGACGCTGACCGTGCTCGAGGAAGCGCTGTCGAGCTTCGACGGCGCGGTCTTGCTCGTCACCCACGACCGCTACTTCCTCGACCAGGTCGCGACGGATCTGATCGCGTTTCACACCGCGCCGTCGGAGCGCGGCAAGGTCACGGCCTTCGCCGACCTGTCGCAGTGGGAGGCCTGGCACAACGAACGCCAGGCGGCGGCCCGCGCCACTGCCGCAAAACCGGGCGACGCGCCGAAGGCCGTTGCGTCCCCCAAGCCGAAGAAGAAGCTCAGCTATTCGGAGCAGCGCGACTACGACACGCTCGAGGGTCGGATCCTCGAGGCCGAGTCGCGCCTCGCAGCCCTGGAGACCGAGCTCGCCCACCCCGACGTGGTCTCCAACGCGGCGCGCCTGGTCGAGCTCAGTACCCAGATCGCCGCGCTCCGCAGCGAAATCGACGCGCTGTACGCGCGCTGGGCCGAGCTCGAAGCGCTCGCCAAGCCAGCCTCTTGAGCGCGCTAGCAGCGGGCTACCCGCCGGGAAAATACTCGAAGTACGGCTCTGCCTCGCGGAGCACGCGGGCGAACGAGGGGCGCTGGCGCAGCCGGTCGAGGTACGCCGAAAGCTCGGGGCAAGCCGGGCCGATCGGAGAGACCTTGTCGGCGTAGAACAGCGCGGGGGCCGCCGCGCAGTCGGCGATCGAGAAGCGCTCACCGAGCGCCCAGGGCCGGGCCACGAACTTTCGCTCGAGGATGTCGTAGGTCTTTTGCAGCTCCGCCTTGAGCCGAGCGCTGCCGTAAGCGTCGCGGTGTTCCTCGGGCCTGAGCTTGTTGGCGACGATGCGATTCATCGGATCGTGCACGTAGCTGTCGTAGATCCGATCGCGCAGGCGCGCCTCGCGGGCCAGCTCCGGATCCGACGGGATGAGCTCGACGGGCCCCGGGTAATACGCCGTCAAGTAGTCGATCACGATGCTCGACTCGGCGACGATGCGTTCGCGGCCCACGTCGCGCAGCACCGGGAACTTGCTGAACGGCCAGAGCCCCTCGAGCGCTTCGCGTTGCGCCGGGTCCATGAGATCGACGTTCTTCGGCTCGAAAGCCGTGTCGTTCTCGTAAAGCGCGATCAGTACCTTCCAGCACCAGGAAGCCAGCGGATGAAAATGGAGCTCGAGCATGGGAGGACGCCTCTCTCGGATCAGCAGCCAGTCAGCCAGAACCGGTAACCGTTCGAACGAAACGGAACACCGAGCTCGGCGCACACTTCAGCCAGGAAATCCGGCGTGAAGAAGTAGTTGAGGACGCGGGCAACGCGATCACCGGAGACTTCCAGGCGATTGACGGCGCGCACGGCTTCGCCGTCCGCGTGGGCGTACCACGAGAGCAAGAGCCACTCGCCGCGATGAAACCGCGCTTCGAGCCGGGGGGGCTCGGGGCGCGCTTTCTCCACGAAGCGCGCCTCGATGCCGCCGCGGGTCTCGGCCTCTGCCAGCCGCGCGCTGCCGAACAGCATGCCCCCCAGGATCTTCGACGGGCCGCCGTGCGCGTACTCGGTGGATACGCCGACCACCTCGACGCTGGCCCCGTCGAGCAACAGAGCTTGCAAGCGCGGCAGATCGCGGGCGTTGAAGGCTTCGCAAAAAGCGTTCAACGCTCTGGGCAGCGCCGGAGCCGCCTCGCCCGCGGGCAGCTCGAGCAGCTTGCCCCGGCCTCGGTGCAGCGCGGCCTTGACCGCGCCGACGCTGATGGAGAGCGCCTCGGCGACCTCTTCCAAGGTCAGATCGAACACGTCCTTGAGCACGACGGCCGCTCGCTCCTGCGGCGACAGTCGCACCAGCAGCGTGCCGGCCGCCTCACGCTGCGCGCGCGGCTCGACGGGCGCCGTCGCCGGTTCCACCTCGATCGGCTCGCGGCTCCTGCGCACGCGATCGATCCACAGGTTCGACGCCACACGCAGCAACCAGGCCCGGGGGTTCGGTTGGGACTCTCCGGTTTGCGCCAGCGTCACGAAGGCGCGCATCAAGGTGTCTTGCGTCAGGTCCTCCGCGTCCCAGGGCGTGCGCGTCAGGTGGCGGCTGTAGCGGTAGAGCTCGGGGCGCAGCGCCTCGTAGTCGTTCAAGAATTGCTGCCACGACCCGCGCACGGACACGGGCAGCGGGCTTGCAGGTGGCGGCGCTTCGGGGTGGCTCATGGGACAGCGACGAACGAGAGCATCGAAAGGATACGGAGGGCGTCGCTTTTTCTAGTCCGCGGCTCCGGCCCAGGCCGGGTCCTCGGTGAACCAGCTCGAGAAATCACGCGCGAGCGCCTGCTGCATGAGCTGATTCAGGTTGTGGCCGGAACGGACGTCCCCGGACTCGAATACCCGGAGCCCGGCGGCCTGAAGCTTCAAGGCCGAGGCTTGCGTGGTGCGGCGGCAGGCGGGCGAGCCGCAGACGATCACGACGGTCTCCCCGCCCGCTGCCCTGAACTTGCGAGCGAAATCTGCAGAGCTCAGGACGGCGTAGCCGCCCTCGGCGAGCACCGCCGTCTTGAACAGCGCGGCATGCCCGACCAGGATCGGCTCCGAGAAAATCGCCCCCTGGGAGAAGCCGGCGTAGACGTAAGGCGGAGGCGCGACGTACGAGCCGAAGCGCTCCCGCACCTTCTCGATCGATTGCATCACCACGCGTTCGATCGCCGCGGCGTTCGGCCACGCGTACTTGTCGCGGGTCACGGGGCTGCCGCGGGGGCAGACGATGAACGGGTAGACCTTGAACCCGAGCCGCCAACCCCCGCAGGCCCACTCCGGTCGATCGTGAGCGCCGTGCACGGCCACCACCAGCGGGCGCGGGCTGGTGGCGCCGAGCGGAACCGAAACCACCGCGCTGGCGCTGTCACCGAGCTCCAACGGTTCGAGCCAGCTCGCGGACAGCGGGGGGAGCGGCTTCGCGGGTGACGGCGGTTCTTCTGGCGTGTCAGCCGACACCGCCGCGCCAACGGACGGCGCCGGGGGCGGCTTGGGGAGCTCGCGCGATTGCGTGTCCGAAAGCTCGCGATCGGGTGC
>JALYWZ010000492.1 GCA_030852505.1 Myxococcota bacterium
ATGTGGGAGACGCAGTACCTCGAGACGCCTCGCACGCGCGCGTTCGTCGGCGGCTCGAGCGAACCGCAGCGCGGCATCGGCCTGGTCGTCGGCAGTGACGGCGTGGCCGTGCGCATCGAAGAAGACCGCGTCACGAGCACGATCGCCGAAGGCGCGCCCGACCTCACCGCCAGCGCGATGGACGTGCTCGACCGCGAGTGGGCCGCGAGCGTCGGCAAGCTCTGGGTGCGCGATCCGCAGCGCGACTCCGGCTTTCAAGCGGTGTGGCGCGATCCGGAGTGGCGCACGCCGTTCGTGAGCGTGATGGCCGATGCGGGCATGGTCGTCGCGATGACCGTGGACGGCGGCATCGTCGAAGGTCGCGCGAGCTGGCACGGCGCACGTCGGCGCTGACGCGATTCAAGAAAAGCCGGACAAGTGTCCGCCGGCGAGACAGCTGTCCGCGCGGCGTGTGCGACGCAAAACGGAAACCATTGGGGAAAGTCGTGCCTTTCGGCGGAATCCCCTGTGGCACGTCGCGTGTATTCCTCGGACGGCGAGGAACCCGCGATGCGGAACAGCAACACCAAGACCAGCCCCCGAATCGAGATGGCGCTCGCGCGCGGCAGCGTGCTCGGAATCGGAGTGCCGGGGCGGGTCGCGATCGCCTGCGTCGCGGGCGTCTTGTGGGTGACCGCTCCCGAAACGGGCGACGTGGTGCTCGTCGCGGGCGACGCGACGACCATCGACAACCACGGCCGGATCGTGATCGAGGCCCTGCAGACGGCCGAGTTCGACATCGAGACCGACGGCAAGCTCGTCGAAGAGCTGCGCTCGTTCGAGATCGGCCGAAAGGGCTCGCGCGTCGCGAACGACAACTGAGACCTGCCGCTCCGTCACGAACGAACTGCTGATTGACGCGGCCAGGCAGCCGCCGTTCTCTCCCGAGCGGAGGGCTTGGTATGACTCTCTTTCACGTGCTCACTGGCCGAAAGCGCCCGGGGCTGCACCTCTGGCGCGAAGGCACGAACACGCGCCTCTACCTGCACCCAAAGGCCGTCTCCGGGGGCTGGGCGACTTTCGATTACGATCTCGAGCCGTGCGTGCTGCCGTCGGTGCACGCGCTCTTGTTCGAATACTCGGCCGACGGCCAGCCCTCGAGCTACGAAAGCGCTGCGCAGCGCAAGAGCTTGCCACGCGCAGCGTGCGGCGACTTCGCGAACGAGCTGTGGTTCGCCGAGGGCGCGTCGCGCGTGTTGACGAGCGACCCGCGGCGCGCGAGCCAGCGCTCGCTCCAGGTGCACCTCGTCTCGGCGCACCGCTACCGCCCGAGCCAGGCGTACTTGTGGTTGCCCGGCTCGGGCGAGGGGCGGCGCGTCGACCCGGTCGACGAGGACGCGCTCGGGCCAATCTTCCGGATCGAGCTCCGCGATCAGGAGCGCTCGCTCGTTGCCTTCAAGTTCATCCGCAAGAGCGCGAGCGGGCGGTTCGACGAATTCGAACCCGAAATCGCCAATCGTCTGTGGTCCGCTGCCGACGGCGTCGAGCTCTGGACTCACTCCGAGACCTCGACCCTGGTCCACGACGTCCCCCAGAAGAAGAAGCTCACCCTGCACTTTCGCCAGGAGTTCCCCGAGCCGGCGCAGCTCCACCTCTGGCAGGAAAACTCCGAGATCGACCTGGAGCTGGATCCGGTCGCCATCGATTTTCCCTGGGCGACGTACGAAGCCGAGCTCTACACGCAGCTCGAGTACGGCGCGCTGTTCCAGAACCCCGAGCTTCCGCCGTCGCAGCGCTGGGAACACGAAGAGGCGAAGCGCCGTTTCCGTTGCGACGCCGTCACCGAGCTCTGGACGCTCGAGGGCGAGCACACGTTGTTCGAGACCCAGCCCGTGCCGAGCGTCGAGGTCGAGCTCGACGTGGCGGCGCGGTCACCGCTCGGCCTCGGCGATGGCCTGCGCGCGCACGTCTGGCTCAATCACGCGCGCGCCCCTCTTCACCCCGACGTGCCGGCAGGCGCCGATGGCCGGGTCCGCTTCAAGACCTTTCCGGGCGTGCTCACCTCGGTGAAGTTCCGCGATCGAGACGGCGAGTGGGAGAGCATCGAACGCCACTATGTGGACGTGCCGGCGGACGGCGAGCCGTGCCGGCGTTACGTGGTGCTGGACCGCGCGCCACTGCTGGAAAGTGCGCCTGCCCCCGATCTGTTCCGCGATCCGCCGTTCTTCATCCGTCGCCCGGGCGCCTATGCCGAGCACGGCTTCTTGCATTTCGTGGTGCATGCTCCGGCCGCAGCGCGTCTCCGGTTGCTCGGCGAATGGGCCGGCTTCGAGGAGCATCCGGTCGAGATGCACCTCACGCGTGACGGCAGCTACTTCTGGGCGCGTGTCTCGATCCCAGAGGTGCTGGGCGGGCTCGGCCGGGACAGCTACCACGGCGCCGAATACAAGCTCCTGCTCAACGACCGCGAGCAGCTGCAAGACCCCGCCGCTGGCTGGGTCAAGAGCTCTTGGAGCGGTGACTGCTCGCGGCTGGTGGATCACCAGCGCTTCCACTGGACGGACGAGAGCTGGCAGCGCCCGGGCTGGCAGTATTTGAGCGTCTACCAGCTGCATGCGGCGCGCTTCAGCCAGCGCAGCGACGAAGCCGCGTTCCTGCGCGTGGCGCGGGAGCTCCGCGAGTCGGGCGGCTACCTGCGCGAGCTGGGCGTGACGGCGATCTTGCTCATGCCGGTGAACGAGGTCGGGACGGAGAACTCCTGGGGCTACGATCCGGCTTATTTTTACGCGATCGAGAGCCGCTACGGCGGACCGGACGCGCTGAAGGAGCTGGTGGATACCTGCCACGCGCACGGTCTGGCAGTACTGCTCGACGTGGTGTTCAACCACGCGGGCACAGCCGACAACATCCTGTGGTCGATGGCGCGCGAGACGTTCTTCGACGGCGACACGGCGTGGGGAGCGATGATCAATTTCGATCACCCGCAGGTCCGCCACTTCTTCGCCGAGAACCTGGTGTACCTGGCCAACGAGTATCACATCGACGGCTTCCGACTCGATCACACGGCCACGATCGTGCACTCCCACGTCTGGGACGACTGGAGCGGCTTCGTGCGCGTGCGCGGCTCGGGCGGCGGCTGGGAGTTTCTGCACGCCCTGCGCTCGGCGCTCCACGAGCACGCCGACTCGCGCTGCTTGTTGATGGCCGAGCACCTGCCGAACGAGTGGTCGCTGACGAACCCCGGCGGTCCGATGGACACACAGTGGTGCGACGAGTTCCACGACCGCCTGGTGGACGCTTGTCGCCGCGACCTGACGGTGATCCCACGGCTCGCCCAGGCCTTCGAGCTCGGAAACGGTCCGAGCCGCAACTGGTACGGCACCACCAACTATCCGGAGAGCCACGACGAGGTCGGGAACGTGCGCGACCGCATCGCCTACGTCGCGGGCTACGGACAGGGCTTGCGCATGGCCAAGGTCGCCGCAGCCGCGACGCTATTTTCGCGCGGAATTCCGCTATTTTTCATGGGCGCCGAGTCCGGTGAGGATCAGCGCTTCGAGTTCGGCTCGGCCGCAGCGCTCGATCTCGACGGCTATCAGCGCGATCCGGATCGCGGCCGCATCCGCGCCTTCTGGCGGGCGCTCGGGGAAACCCGCCGCAACAACCCCTGCATCGAGGGGCCGTCGCCGTTGTCGGTGCGCTTCGCGCAGGGACAGCTCCTGGCCTTCGCGCGCGGCGACTCCGACGACTACTTCGTGCTGCTGAATTTCGGCGGCTGGTCGGGCAAGAAGCGGCTCGCGGAGCTGAACCTCGGCGCGGGCACTTATCGCGAGCTGTGGAACTCCACGTGGCCGGCCTTCGCCATCGACAGCGAGTCCGAGGGCGAACACCCGAACGGCGGCCGCGACGCCCGCCTGGATCGCGGTTCGGAGCTCGAGCTGCCCGATTACGGCGCGATCGTGCTCGAGCGCGTGGCCGGCTAGCAAGGAAATGACCATTTTCCCGCGTGACGCGCGGGCGTTGATTCAGATCGTTCGTGAACAGCGAGATCCTCCAGCAGCTCGGGGCCGCGGGGCTGTCGCCCGAACCGGTGCGCGCCGGCGGAGCGCCGATCGAGCTCGGCTGGGCCGTCGATTCGACCGAGCCGCTGCTCGATTCCCGTGTGCTGCTGGTGCTGCCCGATCTGCACCTCGGCGAAGGCGCTCGCGGCGAGGTCGCGCGGCTCGAGCGCTTTCTGGAGGCCGTGGTCGTTGCCAAAGCCAGCCTCCAGGCGCGCGGGCGGGCGCTCAGCGTCTGCCAGCTCGGCGACTTTTGCGACGCTCGCAGCGACCCGGCGTTCCGCGATGTTCACCGGCGCATCGAGTCGCTGTTGATCGACGAGCTCGACACTCGCTTCTGCGTTGGCAATCGCGATTGGAGGTGGTCGCGGTCACCGCCGGATTGGGGTTTCACCGCCGGGCGCCTCGGGCACTCGCAGCGCTTCTGCAGAGGCCGGGTGTTCGCGTTCCACGGCCACCAGGGCGACCCGCGCGTCGACACGCTGCTCGGCGACGCGCCCGCGCCGTGGACGGCGCTCGGCTCGTCGCTGGCTTCGATCTCGAGCCCCGCGGACGCGCTCGTCGAAGCGCGTATCGCCGATTGGGAAGAGCTCGCCCCGGAACCGAGCCAGAGCCCCGCGTGGCCCGAAGG
>JALYWZ010000493.1 GCA_030852505.1 Myxococcota bacterium
GGCCGGGCGCCGCGGCGAACACGAGCAGCGCCTTCACCGCGGGGGGGTTCGTGATCAGGTCGGCGAACGCGTTCAGGCTCGCGCCGTCCACCTCGTCGAGGTCGTCCACGACCAGCACCACGCGCGGCACGTTCCCCGCTGCGAGCTTGAGCGCCCAGCGCAGCGTCTCGGCCACGCCGCCGCGCCGGACCCCGCTCGAGCGCGCGCCGTCGCGCGGGGAACGCCCGAACACCTCTTCGAGCCCGACACGAGCAGAGTCCGGTACGCGCGGGAAGCGCCCGGTCTCGATCTCGTTGCTGTTCAGGCTCGCCAGCTTCTGGATCGCCTCGCGCACTGCGTAATACGCGACGCTGGCGCGGAACGGATCCGGACCGACCACGACCACCGCGTCGCCGTCGCGCCGCGCCGCCGCCAAGAACTCCTGAAGCAGCCGGGTCTTCCCGGAGCCGGGATCGCCGGTGATCCGCACGGCGAGCGGGCGCTCTCCGACGCGGTGCCGGCAGTCGTCGAGGAACTGCATGTCCTCGTCGCGCGCCACGAACGGCAGCGGCAGCGCCGGGGTGTTCGCGGCCTCGGGCGGAATGCTGCGGACCGGAAGGCGCCCGCCGCACTCGCCGCAGAACTTGGTGAGCGGGACGACGAGGCCGCACGACGGACAGGTCGTCGTGGACGTGGCCACCGACAACGGCGGCATGGTCGGACGCTCGGGCGGCATGCTCTCCGCCATCACCAGCGCCTGCTTGAGCGCGTCCGCGAACTCCTGCGCGTCCTGGTAACGGCGCGCGGCGTCTTTGGCCAGCGCCTTCATCACGACGTCGACCAGCGGGTCGGGGATGCCGCGCTCGGGAGCGAGCTGGCGCGGATCGGGGACCGGCACCGTCAGGTGCATCATCACGACCTGCGTCGGGTTCTCCGCGCGGAACGGCAGGCGGCCCGTGAGCAGCTGGAACAGGATCACGCCCACCGCGTACAGGTCGCTGCGCCCGTCGAGCAGATCGCCCCGCCCCTGCTCGGGGGCCATGTAGTCGGGCGTTCCGCACACGATGCCGGGGCTCGTGACGCTCGGAGACTGCGCGTCGGCGCGCAGCTTGGCGAGCCCGAAGTCCACGACCTTGACGAAGTCACCGCCGCGCCGGAGCGGCTCGAGGATCACGTTTTCGGGCTTCAGGTCGCGGTGGATGATGCCGAGGTCGTGAGCTTCACCCAGCGCCGCGAGCACCTGGCGCAAGACGTCGACGATCCGCGTGAACGGCAGCGGCCCCTCTTCGTACGCGACGCGGGCCAGGTCCTTGCCGCGCAAGAACTCCATCACCAGATACGGCTGGCCGTCGTCGGTGCGACCGAAGTCGAAGACGGAGACCGAGTTCGGATGATTGAGCTGACTCGCGGCGCGCGCCTCGGTCATGAAGCGCAGCGCGGAGTTCTCGTCCGAGAGCAGGTGCGGATGGATGATCTTCACCGCCACCGTGCGACCGAGCGCGCTTTGTTGCGCGCGGTACACGCGGCCCATGCCGCCCACGCTGATCAGGTCGAGGATGTGATAGCCACCCGGCAGCGTGCGCCCGACCAGGCGATCTTCGTTGGTCGCGAGCGTGCCCACCGGAAAGCCGCAAGTCGGGCAATACTGGTGCTCGACCGCGCAGGGCGCGCTGCAATGCGGGCAGATGCGGGCTGGGGGCTGGGTGGACACGCGCTAGCCGTGGACTCTATCGCCTCCTCTCCCAAGACGCTCGTGAGGAGGGTCGCGAAATTGTATCCGAGCCTAGCCCAAGCGGGCTAGCGGTCTCCCGCGCACGGCTCCAACCCCCACGCGTTTTTTCGGGCGCCGACCCCAAACGATCGTCTCTTGTGGGACAGAGTCTCCGCTAGACGCGCTCGAGGATGCGGCCGACGACGAACTTCAAATAGCGCCCCTCGGGGTGCCCGGCGGCCTGCGGGTGGTCGAGGGCCTGGCCAGCCTCGTGCACGATCTGAAACCTGACCCCGGCGCGCGCGGCGGCTTCGGCCAAGAGCTCGCGAAACGCCGACGGTGAAACCTGAGCGGTGCAGCTCGCGGCCGCGTAGTAACCGCCGCGCTTGGTCGCAGCGATCCCGAGCGCGTTGACCTTGGTGTAGGCGCGGAGGGCCGCGAACAGCTGATCCCGGGAGTTGGCGAAGCTCGGCGGGTCGCAAATCGTCAGGTCGAAACGAGGTTCGTGGTGCTTGGCCGACTCGAGGTAATCGAAAACGTCCCGACTCACGAACTCGTGAGCCCCGGGGTCTATCTGGTTCGCCTGAAAGTTGCGGCGCGCCGCGGCGTTCGCGTCGGCTGCGATGTCGACGCTCGTCACGCCCAGCGCCCCGCCGAGCGCGGCCGAAATCGAGAATGCGCCGGTGTAGGAGAACAGGTTCAGGACGCGGCACCCCGCCGACAGAGAGCGGACGAAGGCGCGGTTCTCCCGGTGGTCGAGGAACAGCCCGGTCTTCTGTCCCTCGTGGAGATTGGCGATGAGCCGCATGCCCCCTTCGCGCGTTTCGATCTCGCGCGGCGGCTCGGAGCCGGACACGACGCGCAAGCGCCCGCCGCTCGCGCCGTCTTCCGCAGCGTTCGGCTTCGGCGCTCGCGTGCGCTCGACGATCCCGAGCGGCGCCAACACGGACTCGATCGCGCACGCGACCTCGGGCAGCACCAGCTCGGCGACCGCGCCCGCGTAGGTGACGAGCACGACGTGGCGATCGTAGACGTCGGCGACGAGCCCGGGCACTCCGTCCCCCTCGCCGTTGAGCAGGCGGAACGCGGTCGTGTCCTCGGCGCGGTACTTGAGCCGGAGCGACAGCGCTTGTTCCACGCGCGCGCGGAACCAGGCCGCGTCCGGCGCCGAATCCCGCGCGTAGATCCTGAGCGCGATCGGCGAGACCGGGTCGTAGAGCGCGTAGCCGAGAAATCCCCCGGCCCGCACCCGCACCCAACTCGCGCGCTTCGGCAGCGCCGACGGCTGCAGGTGATCGCGATACACCCACGGATGCCCGGCGCCGAGCGAGACCGACAGCTTCTTCGGCAGCTCGAGGGTCGGGAGCCGCGACGATGCTCCGGTGTCGCGAGCCATGGCGCTCAGCGCTTGTCCGGCACGGGCCCGGTGCTCTCCCGCACCATGAGCTTCATCGGGAACTCGACGTGCGGGCGCTCCACCTTGAGGTGATCGAGCGTAGACATGATCGCGTGGCAGGCCTCGGCGCCCATCGCGCGCATCTCCTGACGCACGGTGGTGAGCCCGGGCCAGCACAAGCCCGAGGCCGGGATGTCGTCGAAGCCAATCACGCTCACGTCTCCGGGAACCGACAGCCCGTGGGTCTGCACGGTGCGCATGAAGCCGAGCGCCATCACGTCGTTGGCGAGCACCACCGCCGTGGGCCGCGTGCGGCCGAGCTTCAACCACTTCTTGGCGTACGCCACGCCCTCGTCCACGTGGTAGCGCGGCATGAACGTGCGGTACGCGAGCTTGAGCTTGTGCTGGGCGAGCGCGATCTCGAGGCCCTCGCAGCGGTGGCGGCTATCCAGCGAGTCTTCCGTGCCGCCGATGTAGGCGATGCGCCGGTGGCCGAGCTCGAGCAGGTGGTTCGCGATGTCGCGCCCGACGCCGATGTTGTCGCTGCGCACCACGATGCCGCCCTTCAAAATCTCGTCCGGCGCGATCAACGCCACGGCGAACTGCATCTTGCGCGCCGCCTCGACCAGCGCGCGCTCGCGCCGGCCCGGGCACACGAAGATCAACCCGTCCACGCGGCGCTCGCGGATCCACGAGGCGACGGTGCTCGCCTCGAACGTCCCGCGCAGGAACAAGCTGCCGACCAGGAGCGAGATGTGGCGCGAGGTCAGCTCCTCCTCGATACCGCCGAGGATCTGCGTCACCCACTCGCTCTGGGTGTCGAACACCACCAGGCCGAAGCAGCCGGCCCGCCCGAGCGAGAAATTGCGAGCAGTGGTCCAGGGCGTGTAGCCGAGCTTCTGAATCACCTTCGCGACGCGCGCGCGCACCTCGGCGCTCGCATAACCGCCGTTGATGACCCGCGATACGGTGCTCTTGGATACGCGCGCGTGTCGCGCGACTTCAGCGATGTCCGGCCCACGAGCCATTCTGAGAAGGCGCGAACTATAACACCGAAATCAGCGCCCGCGCGCTCATGCTCCGCCCAGCAGGCGTACCAAATCGGGAAGATCGCTGTCCTCGATCGCGCCCTGAACGCGGCAGCGCACCCGATTCTGCGGGTCGACCAGCAGATGGAACGGCAGCTCCGGGTCGCTGCCCAGGCCGGCGGCGCTCATCCAATCGTCCCGCTCCTTGCCTTCGCGGAGCCAGAAGGTCTGCTCGAGATCGGGCGATCCCGCGAGGAACTGCTGGAGTTGACGCGGGTCGTCGTCGAGCGAGACGAACGCGACTCGCAGCCTGTTTCGAGGGACCTGTCGCTCCCAGGTCTTGAGCCGCGGGATCTCCTCCTTGCAGGGGGCGCACCACGCCGCCCAGAAGTTCACCCACGTCCACTGCCCAGCCGTCCCGGAAATGGCCTGGGCGGGCAGCTCGGAGGCTCCACTCCGGCGGCTGACGCGCTGCTTGGGCAGCGGTTTGCCCTCGCTCATCTGCCCCTGGCACAGGGCGCGCCGGGCCTGCTTGCGCGCCGTGCTCGCT
>JALYWZ010000494.1 GCA_030852505.1 Myxococcota bacterium
CGAGCGAGCCGCTTCCGTCCGTGCCGCCACCGCCGGCAGAGACGACCACGGCGGCCGACCCGCCCCCGCAAGACGCTCCGGCGAAGCCTCGCGTTCAGGGCACCGGCACCAAGAAGGCCGAGCCCGAGGCCCCGAGCAAGCTGACGGGCGAGCTCAAGAACCTGGGGTCGGGCGTGGCGCCGACCGAGGGCCCGAGCCGCGAAAAGCCGGGCGAGAGCAGCGTGGCGGCGTCGGGCCAGGAGCTCGGCGCAGGCCAGATCCAATCGACGGTCGCCCGCTATACCGCAGGGGTGAAGCGCGGCTGCTGGCAGCCCGCGCTCGAGACCCGCGACAAGGACGCGCCATCGAGCGCGCGCGTCAACGTCTCGATCACAGTGGCCCCGAGCGGCAGCGTTCAGAGCGCGACCGCCTCCGGCGATCCACGCGGCTACCCCGGCCTTTCGAGCTGCATCACGAGCAAGGTGCGCTCCTGGCAGTTCCCGCCCGGCTCGAGCACCACCACGGTGAACGTACCGTTCGTCTTCGCGGCGCAGTAGCGCCGGCCTCGGCCGCTACCGAACGATCAGGCCGAGCGAGAACGTGGTGGTCGTCGTGCTGGCGTCGTAGCGAATCACGCCGCCCCCGGTGGCCACGAGCGCGCGCTCGTACGACACTCGCCCGCCGAACAGGCGGCGCACGCCGCCCGTGAGCCACAGACTACCGCCGAGCGGTACGTCGAGCCCCAAGCCGAGCCCGAGCGTATACGTCCAGTCATCCGCGCTCGTCGTCTCGGGGGCAAAGGCTTCACCGGGAAACGACAGCTCGTACTCGCGGTGCAGCCGCTTCGGTCCCACCGCTCCTTCCAGGTACGGCCGCACGGGCCAGAGCGGTTGCAAGCGCGCAAACACATCGAGGAAGAGCGCGGAGTCGCTGCGTTGCTGATCGACCACGAGCCGTTGCCCGTCTATCAGGATCACGTCTCGCGAGCTCGAGGTGCCGAAATAGGCTCCCTCGAAATCGAGACCGACCGTGAAGGGAAGGCGATCCCAACCGACGCCCAGCGCAGCGCGCCAGCCGATGCCCAGCTGGCCATCGCCTCCTTCGAACGGCGTTGCCAAAAAGCCGCTGAGCTCCGCTTCGCCGCGCAAGCGTTGCATCGTCGACCGCGGCAAGGCCTGCTGTGCTTCGGGCGAGCACCAGCCGGGCCGCGGGGCGAAGGCGAGGACGAGGCCTGTCGCTACCCGCGCGAAGCGGCGCGCCCAGGAGTGGTTCGTCTTCACTGGCACGAGTGACGATGGTTCCACGAATCGCGGCCGACGGACCCGAAATAGACGCGCCCGGCGGTTTCCCACCGGGCGTGGTCGCAGTCGTCGATAAGCCGGGTTCTGTTCGCGCTTCCGGTCGCCCCGAAGCGCGCGGCGGTCATTCCTCTGGGACGCGCGTTACCGCGCGCCTCGAGCAGCCTACCCAGGAGCTCGAGCGGGCAGCTCTCGAACGCTCCTCTACGTGGCCTTGCTCCAGATGGGGTTTGCCGTGCCGCGATCGTTACCGATCGCGCGGTGGGCTCTTACCCCACCGTTTCACCCTTACCGCCAGGACCTCGCGGTCGTGACGGCGGTTTCGCGTTTTCTGTGGCACTTTCCTCGAGGTCACCCTCACCGGGCGTTACCCGGCATCTTGCCCTACGGAGCCCGGACTTTCCTCCCGGCCGAAGCCGAGCGATCGCCTGACTGACTGCGGCGGCGGGACGCTAGCACAAGCTCGGGAGGAGTGAGGGCAGCTCGGATCAGGCTGCGGTGAGGTAACCGACGTCGCTCGGCGACAGCTGCGCGATGCGGGACTTGAGCTTGCGCTTGGCGCGCGCCTCGAGCTGGCGGGCGCGCTCTCGCGACACCCCGAGCTGCCGGCCGATTTCGGCGAGCGAAAGCTCTTCTTCCGCGTCGGCCATCAGGCGCTTCTCGACGATGTAGCGCTCGCGGTGGTCGAGCACGACCATCGCGTCGCGCACGACGTCGCGCATGCGCCCGCCGAGCTCGTTGTCGCCGACCTGATCTTCCTGGCTCGTCTCGGATGAGGCCAGGCTATCGAGCAGCGTGACGGAAGAGTCCGAGTGCGGGCGCGTGTCGAGCGAGATGTCGCGGCTCTCGAGGCGCCGCACCATCGCCTCGACCTTGGCCTTCGGCAGGTTCAGCCGTTCGGCGAGTAGCTCGTCCGCCTGCTCGCCGTCACCGACGAGGTTCGCGATGCGCACGCGCTCGCGGCGGAGCTTGAAGAACATCTTCGAGCGCAGAGCGCCGGACCCGACGCCGACCAGGCTCCACGAACGGATGATGTGGTTCAGCGTGTAGGCGCGGATCCAGTAGGCGGCGTACGTGACGAAGCGCGTGCCGCGCGACAGCTCGAACTTGTCGAGCGCGTGGAGCACGCCGAAGTTACCCTCGGCGATCAGCTCCGAGACAGGGACGCCGTAGCGGCGGTAACGGAGCGCGATGGCGACGACGTAGCGGAGGTGTGCTTCGAGCAGCTCCTGGCGCGCAGTCAGGTCCTTCTGGCTGCTCCAGCGTTCGACGAGGACCGCCTCGTCTTCTCGAGACAGGCGCGGGTAGGCGTGAACGCGGGTGATGTAGCGAGTGAGTTCCGGATCGATCTGTCGGGACATGGCGTAGTCCGAGTAGGAGTGGGTGTCGGTGGGGCTACGCGCGCGCCTGCGAGGCAGTTCCGATTCTTCGGCGGTTCGGGACGGATGGAAAAGTCATCCGGACGCCGAGTCATGGCGGACACTTGTCCGCAGCGTCATGGCGGACACTTGTCCGCGGGATCGCTGTCAGATCATTGCTGCTGGTCAGCCGACCGACTCGCCCCCGAAGTCGACTGACCCCTTCGCGCTCCGCTGAGCGCGGAATTCAGACCTTGAAGGACGAGCCGCAGCCGCAGGTGCCGGACACGTTCGGGTTGCCGAACTTGAAGCCCGAGCCGTGCGCAGTCTCGACGTAGTCGATCTGGGTGCCGTCCAGGTACTGGTAGCTGAGCGGATCGATGAAGAGCTGAACGCCGTTCGACTCGAATCGCTCGTCGAGATCCGTGGGAGTTTCCTCGAAGTAGAGGTCGTACTGGAAGCCGGCGCAGCCACCGCCGATTACCCGGAGCCGCAAGCCCTGGCCGTCCAGGCCCTCGCTCTTCGAGATTTCTTGAACTTTTTCGGCCGCGAGTTGGGTGATCGAGATCATCGGGACGCCGGTTCGCCTTTCTTCGGATAGCCGCGCACGAGGCAGCCTCGTCGCGGACCGGCATAGTATAGGCACGGTTCGGAGCCCTGACCAGTGAACCGGCCTCGCCACCCGCTTTGCGTCTCGCTCCTGGTCGCGGTCTGCGTCGGGGTGGTTTCACGTCCGGTGGCGGCGCAGGAGCTGCCCGCCTCGCCTGGGTCGGGGAAAGCCGCGATACCGTCACCACCGGCAGCGCCGCCTCCGCTGCGGCTGGCTCCCGAGGAAGCCTCCGGCGGCAGCGAGACCAAAGCTCCGTCGCCTCTGCCGCCGCCTCCGCCGCCTCCGTCCCACAAGCGCGCGAAGAAGCCCGCGCCGCCCCGAGCGCCCGCGCCCCCGCGCGCGGAGCTGGCGAAGCCGACCACGGTTCACGTCCACGACGGCTTCTATTTCCGCGTGACGGTCGGTCCCCACTACGGAAGGACGGCGGTCACGACCGATCGCACGAGTCAACCCGACGTGCGGATGAGCGGCGTCGGCTGGCATCTCTCGCTCTGGCTCGGTGGCACGCCGAAACCCGGTCTGGTGATCGGCGGCGTCGTCGGCGGCAGGGCGGAGCGCTCCGATCACGGAAAGGTCGAAGATCGAAGCGCGCGGGTCACCGCCTCGGCGTCGCGCGGCGGCGTGTTCATCGACGCCTACCCGGTGCCGGAGGACGGCTTCCACTTCGGCGGCATTCTCTCTGGTTCGTCGAGCGAGGTGGACAGCGTCGCTAGCGGCGATCAGCCGAAGACTTCGTACGAAGGCGAGGGCGTCGGCGTGTCCGTATTCGCGGGGCTCGACACGTGGATCGCCGAGCAGTGGTCGTTTGGCGCCCTGGTCGAGCTCGGTGGAAACCTGAGCCGCGACGATACGACGATCGACGGCCAGGACGTCCGACGTCAGGGCACGAGCTACTTCGCCGCCGCGCAGATCAGCGTGGTGTATCACTAGCAGCCGCCGCGGCGGCCGCCTCGAGGCGCAGCAGGATCCCCGACCGGCAGGCGACGACCACGCTCGAGGGCGGCAACAGCGCCGGACGCAGCGGTTCGGGACACGCAGACCCTTCCACGCGCGTGACGACGCCGTCCGCGCTGACCGAAAACACTCCGGCGCCGGCGCGCGCCACCAGGGTGGTGCCGGCGCTGTCGAACAGGAGCACCGCCGCTCCGTCGCGCGGCTCGAGACCCGTCGCGGCCGTCGCGAACGGAACCCGGAAGCGCTCGGCGCCGGCGGCGTCGAACGCGAGCAAGAGGTCGTTGCTGCCGAGCAAGCGACTCTCACCCGCCCGGTTGACGGCGAGCTCCGGGAGCAGCGAAAAATCGGCGGCTTCGGCCAACACCTTCTCGGTGTCGGCGACCAGGTCGAGCTCGACCAGCCGCTGCGCGTCGAGCACGCCGAGCACCCGCGAGCCAGCGAGGCGCGCCGCGGCCGTCAC
>JALYWZ010000073.1 GCA_030852505.1 Myxococcota bacterium
GATCCGGACCTCGCGCAACATCGCGATCGATCGGCTGCGGCGCCGGCAGCGTCTGATGGGCAAGCTCGAGACCTACGCCGCGGATCTTCAAGAGAGCACGAACGGCGGCGACACGGCGCTCGAGATCCCGGACGATCGGCTGCGGCTGATCTTCACCTGCTGTCATCCGGCGCTCGCCCTCGAGGCGCAGGTCGCGCTGACTCTGCGCACGCTGACCGGTCTTCAGACCGACGAGATCGCGCGAGCGTTCCTGGTGCAACCCGCGACGATGGCGCAGCGGCTGGTGCGGGCAAAGCGCAAGATCACCGAAGCGCGGATCCCGTACGTCGTGCCCGAGGCCAGGGAGATGCCCGAGCGCCTGCACGCGGTGCTCGAGGTGCTCTACCTCGTGTTCAACGAAGGCTACGCGGCCACGCGTGGCGCCACGATGCTGCGCACGGATCTGTGCGCCGAGGCGATCCGCCTGACGCGATTGGTGCGCGAGCTCAGCGGCCCGGAGCCGCCGAGCGAGGTCAGCGGCTTGCTCGCGCTGCTGCTGCTTCAGGACTCGCGGCGCGACGCGCGCGTAGACCAAAACGGAGATTTGGTCGTGCTCGGCGAGCAAGATCGGACTCTCTGGCATCGCGATCAGATCGACGAGGCGTTGCCCCTGGTCGACGAGGCACTTCGCCCGGGGCCCGGCCCGTTCGCGCTCCAGGCGGCGATCGCGGCAGTGCATGCGCGCGCCACCCGGCGCGAGGAGACGGACTGGCAGCGGATCCTCGAGCTTTACACGGAGCTCGCGCGACTCCAGCCCTCACCGGTCGTGGCGTTGAACCGCACCGTCGCGGTGGCGATGGTGAGCGGACCAGCTGCGGCCCTGGCGCTGGCGGACGAGCTCGCGAAGGACGGCGCGCTCGCCGAGTATCACCTCTTGCACGCGGCACGGGCGGACTACGCGTTCCGGCTGCGCGACTTCGGCAAGGCCGAGAAGGCCTATTTGCGCGCGCTCGAGCTGGTGGGAAACGACAGCGAGCGGCGCTTCTTGAAGAAGCGGTTGGACGAGGTCCGGGAGCGACAACGGGAAGGGGCGTAGCTTTGAAATCGACAGCGGGTGTGTGTGCGGTGGGATTTTTCTTGGGCTTCTGCGGCGCGGCCTGCGGCGATGGCGAAGCGGACGTCACGGAGCAGACGGAAACCGGCGGGCGCGCGCCCGGCTCGAATACGGGCGGGGCCGCTCCGGACACCGGAGGCAGCCCATCAACGGGCGGCGTTGCAACGGGCGGTAGCGCATCGGGCGGCGTCGTCACGGCGTTCGGCGGCTTCGAATCGGGCGCCGGCCGGAGCGCAGGGGGCGGCTCGCCCCCAGCACCCACCGGTGGCCGCGCTGCGAGCGGCGGCTCGATGCCTGTCGAAACCGGAGGTGCGGGCTCGGGCGAGTGCCCACAGCCGGTTTCGGAGAGCCGCGTCTTCGATGGCGATCTCGAAATCGCCAACGCAGAGGATCTCGAGGAAGCCCGGAAATACACCGAAATTACCGGCGCTCTCCAGATATCCGTGGAGGAGCTCGAGTTGCCGGCGCTCGTGCGGCTCGGGGGCGATCTGAGCTCTTTCGGCACCACCAGCGTTCGGTTGCCTGCGCTGACCGAGGTGGGCGGGAGCGTCTATTACTACCTCGACGAAGCGATCGAGATCCTGGATCTTCGAAACCTGCGGAGCGTTGGCGACCAGTTCTGGGTGCACCGGAACCTCGCGCTGCGCGAGCTCCAGATCGACGCGCTCGCCGAGGTCGGCGCGGACCTTCAGATCAGCGCCAACCTGAAGCTCCCGGATTGCTTTCTGGACGTGGTCGACACGCGCCTTCCGGTGCTCCACACGATGGCGCCCGAGGGCTGCACGTGCACGCGGAGCTGCGGCGTCGTCAGCGTTGCTTGCGAGTGATGATCAGCGGTAGCGGAAGCTGCGCCGAGGTCCTGCGATCAGGTGCATCAGAGCGACGAACAGCGCTCCGCCGATCATCGACCACAACACCGGGAACGGCCGGCCATCGACGGCCACCATCAGCAGCTCGGGGAGCTTGAAGTGTGACGCGATCAGCGTGCCGAGCAGCGCGCCGATGAAGCCGACGGCGATCGACACCAGAAACCCGCCACCCGTGCCGCCGCCCAGGGCGCGACCGATCGCACCGCACACGCCGGCGATGATCAGCAGAATCAAAAGGCCCGTGAGAGTGAGTGTCATACCCCGGAGGCTGCAAGACACACGCCGCCCAGAAGCGGCCGGTTCGCGGGCTTTTCCCCGCAGAATCGCCTCGCTCGGGCCCGCGCCGTGACGAAGCGCCGCGGCATTTGCTTCCTCGAGGTCCGTCGCATACCGGTCGAACGATGGCGGCCCACGAACACCAGCTGAGCTCGGTACCGAAGGACAAGCGGGCGCGCGAGCTCTGGCTGCAGCACGCTGCCGGCTTCCTCGTGTTCGAAGACGCCCGCGGTTACGCGCTCGAGAAAGTCGATCCGAGTCTCAGCCCCGAAGCCCGCGAAGCCGTGGTCAAGGGCATCGACGACGCGCTCTACGGCTTGATGATGATCGCGGACGGCGTGTCGGGGCGGCTCTCGAACGCCTCGAACGAGGTGCACCTAGCGCTTCTGGTTCGCCACCTGCGCAAGCGAGCGAACGGAGACTCCGAGCTCGTCGAAGAGGTAGACCTCGCTTACGGAGACGGCATGTGCCTGGGCATGGCCGGCTGGCTCCAAGGCGATTTCGGCGCGCATCCTCCCGCCAAGTCAGCGGCTCGGAAGCCCGCGAGGAAGACGGCGAAGGCCCGGCGAGGCACGAAGCAGGCGGCTGCGCGGAAGAAGCGGTAAACACCCGCATGCGCCGCTTCGTGATCCTCGGAAGAACCGCCAAGGCTTCCGCGCAGTTCTCGCTCGACGATCTGCCGAGCACGAGCGGCAGGCTGGATGTGCTGTTGCGCTGCGTGCGCGCGGCCCTGCTCACGTCGCACGGGCTGCGGCCCGAGGTGTTGATCTACTTGGCGTTGCAGGGCGGACCCGAGACCCCCCGCGTGATCCGGATCGGCGGGGCGGGCCTGCAGTTCGTGCGCCCCGACGAGCGCAGCCTGGCGCTGCTCGTGCAGAAGGCGCTCGGCCGGCACGCGGCGGGAGCTCCGCGCTTCATCCAGCAGAAGCCGGGCCTTTCGGTCGCGGAGGGCGGCCTCGAGCGCGTGCTCGAGGATCTCGGCCCTGCACGCGCTTACGTGTTGGAGGAGGGGGCAGCCGACATTCGCGGCGCATCCCTCGAAGGCGACGACCTCGCGTTCTTCATCGGCGATCACCTCGGCTTCGACGAAGCCACGCGGGCCGCGCTCGCCCGGATCGGCGCCGAACCCATCAGCGTCGGCCCGCTGAGCCTGCATTCGGACGATGTCGTCAGCCTCGTTTCGAACGAGCTCGACCGGCGCTCCTCACAATAGACCCTTCGGGCCCAGATCCAGCGCCAGATCGAGGTTGATCATGGTGGCGGCGCGCGTGCCGGCCGCGGCGGCGAAGATTGCGCTCTGCATGCGCGTGGTCAGATCCCCCGCGGCGTAGATGCCGGGCACGCTCGTCTCGCTCTTCATCGGGTCGACCCGAACGTAGCCGTCTTCGTCGAGCTCCACGCCCGCCGCGCCGACCAGCGCTACCTGACGTTGCTCCGGATGGGCGAACAGAACGTCCCGGGCGACGCGCGTGCCGCTTTCGAGCTCCACTGCCTCCAAGTGGCCGTCCTTTCCCGCGAGCCGCGAGACGGCCGCGGTTTCGAGCCGGATGCCTGCGCTCTCGAGCAGCGCGCGCGCCTCGGCTGGGGGCTCGAAGCCGTTCGTGAACACGACGACGTCGCGCGTCCAACCGCGGAGCTTGATTGCGAACGGCGCGAAGTGAGCGGCGTTGGCCGCGGAAGCCAGGTAACTCCAGCGCTGATCCTGGACCTCCCAACCGTGGCAGTACGGACATTGAAAAATCGAGCTGCCCCAGAGCTCACGGAAGCCCTCGATCGGCGGCAGCTCGTCGATCATGCCCGTGCAGAGCAGGACCCGCCGCGCCGTCACGCTGCTCGATGTCAACCGAACTCGAAACTCACCGCGGCTTCCGGAGAGCGAATCCACGCGCTCGTCGCGAACCTCCACCCGGGGATAGATTTCGAGTTGCTGGCGGCCGATGCGCCGGAACTCGTTCGGCGGTGTGCCGTCGCGGGTGACGAAGTTCTGCACGTGCACGGCGGCCGCGTTGCGCCGCGGCCCGCTGTCCGTCAAGAGCACGCGCTTTCGCCCGCGACCGAGCGCCAGCGCCGCCGAGAGCCCGCCCGGCCCGCCACCGGCGATCACCACGTCGTAAATCATCCCGAACTCCTCGGTGCGAGAATGCTGGCTGTCAAGGGCCACACTTTGCCAACGCCAGCCGGGCGTCGTAATCGTGGAGCGTGTTGCGCCCCGAAATCCAGGCTCTGGCGGATCAGCTCGTTGCCACCGGTCGCTCTGTTTTATCGCTCGACGAGATCGCGGAGACTCTGGGCGCGACCGCCATCGACTCCGACGAGATCGACGCGCTGTTCGCGTTTCTCGAAGCCCGAGGCGTGACCGTCGGCGATCCGAGCGTGGGCCTCGCCTCGTCCGCGCTGCCCCAGGTTCTGACGGCGGCGCGCGCATTGCGAACGGAGCTCGGGCGCACCCCGCGCGTCGACGAAATCACGACCCGCTCCGGCCTCCCCGAAGACGCCGTGCGCCGCGCGTTGCTGTTCGCACAGACGCTCGGTTTCGGGCTCCCCCGACGCGGCTGATTCGGTGCGCTGCGAGCTTTCCTAGCCCCTTGTCGGAAGCCGCGCCCTGTGCCAGATTGCGCGAAAATTCGAGTAGCTCGCGCCCCTAGCTCAGCTGGATAGAGCATCGGACTTCGAATCCGAGGGTCGTAGGTTCGAATCCTACGGGGCGCGCCACTTCTATCCGCGGGCGCCGTCGGACTCACTCGGTCGAATAGCCGAAGCTTGGGTTGCAACCAGCCCGCTCCTCTCAGTAGCGTCGGCCGCGCGCATGACAGGTTCGTCGGTCCGGCCTCCCGAAGCTACGGTTCTCACCGGGTTTCGCGCGCGGGATCCGAACTATTGGCTCGAGCTGATGTGCTGGCTCGTGATCGTGCTGTGCGCGCTGCAGATTTCGACCTTCTCGTTCGGACGCGACCAGAGCATCTACGCGGTCGTCGGCGACGGGATCCTGAACGGACGCATGCCGTACCGGGATCTCTGGGACTTCAAACCGCCGGGGATCTTCTACGTCCACGCCCTGGCTCAGGCGCTGTTCGGCAAGCACATGTTCTCGGTGCGGCTGCTCGAGGTGGTCGCGCTACTCGGCGGGGTGATGTGCCTGCGCGCGATCTCGCAGCAGTTCTTCGAAAACCGCACGGTCGGGCTGGCGGGCGGCGCGGTCGGGGCGCTGATTCACGCGCAGATGGACTTCTGGCACAGCGGCCAGCCGGAGACGTTCGGCGCGGCATTCACCTGGCTCGCGCTGTGGTTGACGCTGCGGGAGCCGGGCAAGCGCATGCTCTGGGTCGCGCTCGGGGTGGGGCTCGCGTTCGGCGCGGCCGCGCTGATGAAGCCGCCGCTCGGAGGTGGCGCGATCGTGGCGGCGGCCTACCTCGCGCAGCGCGCGCGCTCGAGAGAGGGCGGCTTGAAGCGGGCTCTGCTGTTGACGGGGTTGGTCGCCGTGGGCGCGGCGTTACCGACGCTCCTGAGCCTGCTCTGGTTCTGGGCGCGCGGCGCCTTCGGGGAGATGTACTGGACGCTCGGCGAGTTCACCCCCGGCTACACGGCGTTGTCGTGGGAAGGGCGCCGCGCCGCGGACATGCTCTACCACGCGATCGAGGAAGCGTTCTTCAAGTTCTCGGCGCTGTCGGCGGCCGGCGTGGTCGCGGCCGTGGCGATGCGGCCGCTGTTCACGCGCGAGCGCGAGCTCTTGTTCGTGTTGCTCGGGGTGATCGCGATCCAGCTCGCGGGCATCGCGATGCAGGGCAAATTCTTCGCCTATCACTACGCGGCGACGCTCTCCTTGATTGCGGCGATCGCAGGCCTCGGCCTGTACAAGCTGTGGCTCCGCTGCTTGCAGGGCGGGGTCGGTGGCATCGTCGCGTTCTTCTCGTTCGTCGTGGTGGCGGTGCCGATGCGCTACGCTGTCCGCGATCTGCCGCAGTTTTTCTGGGAGCGCTGCGCGATCCGCTTCCAGTTCTTGTTGCAATCTCCGCCCTACGACAGCCGCGAGGCGATGGATCAGGAGCTGTCGTACGTGGCCGACTACAACTTGGCCTCCGATCGGCGCGTGGCGCGCGCGGTGGCGCAGCGCACGGGCTCGAACGACACCGTCTACGTCTGGGGCTTCGAACCCGCGATTTATTGGCTTTCGGCGCGGCGACCCGCCAGCCGCTACATCTACAACGTCGCGCAGCGCTCGAGCTGGGAGAGCGAGCACGCGCGGCGCGGGCTGATGAACGACCTGTGGAAGCGGCCGCCGAAGGTGATCGTGGTGCAGGCGCGCGACGTGTTTCCGTCGGTGACGGGCACGAACACCGACTCGCGCGACGAGCTGCCGTCCTTTCCCGAGCTCTACGCGCTGGTTCGAGCAGAGTACGAGCTCGTGACGCGCGTCGACTTCTTCGACGTGTATCAGCGGCGCGCGGGCTCGCACTCCTCGCCGCCGTAAGGCAGCGCGCCTTCGCGGAGCCAGACCAGCAGCGTGTCCTTCTCCGCGTCCGTCAGCGGCTCGACCGGCGGATCCATCGGCTGCCCGAGGGGCGGCATGCGGCCGTAGGCGACCATGCCGCGCATGCGCTGGTAGACGAGCTGGCCCGAGCCCGGCGGGTACTCTCGCTGCGTGTCGGTGTAGACGAGCAGCGGAAATGGCGCGCCGAACAGCCGCGGCGGCGCGCTGTGACAGCGCGCGCACTTATCGTGCATCACGCGCGCCGCGGCACACCAGCGCACGCTCGTTGGCGCGTACGGAGACGGAGTCAGCGGATCCGGCTGGGCCGGCGCCGCCGACATCGGATCGTAACCGTGGAACTTCGGATCCGGCTTCGGCGGCTCCCGGTGCGCGCGCGCCCGCGCCACGCCGAACACGACCGCGACCGCGAGCGCCGCGTACGCGAGCAGGACCAGCTTGGACGAGGAGCGTTCGGTAGTTTCGGAGTTTTCCTCGGCTGCCACGCTTAGTGCTTGCGGGATAGCACGCGCAGGAGTCCCGTGAGCGGAATGTCCAGCCAGTCCGGCCGGTTGTTGAGCTCGTAGTAGATCTCGTAGATCACCTTCTCGAGCTCGTAGAAACCGAGCAAGAGCTCCGTGTCGGCCTCCGACTTCGGAACGAACGAGCTATTTTCGGCGGTCGCGAGGTAGGACGACAGGTACGCCGACGCGACGGACTCGCGGAACAGCTCGACCCACGGCCCGAGCTTCTCGACGTCGGCCTCGCGCAGCTTGCCTGAACGCAGCGTGGTCTCGATCGCGTAGCTGAAGGAGCGAATCATGCCCATCACGTCGCGCAGCGGGCTCCGCTTGTAGCGCCGCTGCCCGAGGGTCCGTCCCGGCTCGCCCTCCCAGTCGATGAACACGAAGTCGTTCCCCGTGTGCAGCACCTGCCCGAGGTGCAGATCGCCGTGGCAGCGCAGCCGCATGACGTTGAAGCGCTGGCGCGTCACGCGGCGCAGCAGCTCGTCTATCGCGCGCTCTGCCTCGATCACCTGGCGCGCGTGTTCACGTGTGCCTTCCGGCAAATTCGGCAGCGCGCGCTTCAGGAGCTCCACGGTGCGTGCGAGCAGCGCGTGCGACCACTGATAGATCGACTGCGCGTGCATCGCCGAGAACGGCTCGGGCGCGAACGCGGGGTTGCTCGGATCTCCGGCCAGCACGAGGTGCAGCTCCGCCGTGCGCTTTCCGAGCTGACGCGCCTCGGCGAGGTAGCCTCCGGCCAGATCCTGTACTGCCTCGGGCGTGGGGAGCTGCGAGAGCTCGAGGTGCCCTCGCTCCGTGATCGACGGCGGTATGCTCGACGGGCGCGAGAGGACCGCGTCGCAGTAACGCTCCAGGCGCTGCAGCGTGAGGTCCCAGGCCGTGCCTTCGCTCGGGACGAACTCCTGAGCCAGAGCCAGCACCGCGTACCCGCCGCCGTTCTTGCGGAAGCCGAGCGAGCCGAGCGTGCGCGGAACCGAGACCTTGCTCTCCTGCTCGCTGAAGAAGGTGCCGATCTCGAGCTCGGAGTTCACGCCCTCTTCGAGGCGGCGGAACAGCTTGAACAAGACCGTGTCCCCGAGGTTCACGACCGAGTTGGTCTGCTCCACGTCGCGGTTCTTCGGTACGATTTGCCCGCGCTCCACGGCCTCCTTCAAGAGCGGGTTGGCCGCGCCGGCGAACTGACCGCTCTCGCTCTGCCCCGAAATCTTCTCTCGCATCGCATCGACCAACAGCCCGAGGCTCAGCCCCGTGGCCATCCCGTCGAAGACCGCGCCGCTGACCGAGCCGGACAGGTGCAGCACCAGCCCGTGCGGCGACTTGGCGCGGAGCTCCGCGACTTCGGCCTCCGGCACGAACACCAGCGGCATGATGTAGGTCTCGGCCTCGCCGTCGACGAACTCGATCGTGTAGAAGACGAGCGCGTGAGCGGGCGAGCCCGGGAACTCGATCACCTCGCTCACCTGACCAAACTTGGCCGCGCGGCTCTTGCTCCGGAACCAGCGCCGGTTCCTGACGTAGCGGAGCAGGGCGCGCCCGAGCGCGGTGGTCGGCTCCGGTCGGAACAGATCGAGCCATTCACCCTCCACGGTGAGACGCGCCGCCTCTTCGTTCGAAGTCGGGTTGGTGACACCCGGCTCCAGCCGGAACCAGATGAAGCCGTGAGGGGCGAGCGAGAGGCGGTAGGGCGCCGTCGTCACCACCGGAAAGCGGCTGAGCCCGGCCATTTCGACCGGCGTCATGCCCTCGTAACCGGTCAAATCGAGCTCGAACCACTGGTGGAACCGCGACAGGTTCGCGACTACGAGCACCGTCTCTTCCTCGGAGCGGCGTAGGAACGCGAACACCTTCGAATTACTCGGGCTCAGCACCTCGAGCTCGCCCTGGCGCAGCGCGCGCGATTGCTTCCTGAGCGCGATCAGCCGCTTCATCCACCAGAGCAGCGAGGTCGGGTTGGCTTGTTGCGCCTCGACGTTGACCGCTTCGAAGCGATACTCGGGATCGCTGATCACCGGTAGGTAGAGCTGCTGCGGGTTGGCGTTCGAGAAGCCCGCGTTGCGGTCCGACGACCACTGCATCGGCGTGCGCACGCCGTCGCGGTCGCCGAGGTAGATGTTGTCGCCCATGCCGATCTCGTCGCCGTAGTAGAGGACGGGCGTGCCGGGCAGCGAGAACAAGAGGCCGTTCAGGAGCTCGATCTTGTCGCGCGTCTTGAGCAGCGGCGCGAGCCTCCTCCGGATGCCGAGGTTCAGGCGCGCTACCGCTTCCTGCGCGTAGGCGCGGTACATCGTGTCGCGGTCTTCGTCGGTCACCATTTCGAGCGTGAGCTCGTCGTGGTTCCGGAGGAACGTCGCCCACTGGCAGTTCTTGGGGATCGGCGGCGTCTGCCTCAATATGTCGACGATCGGGAAGCGATCCTCGAGCTCGAGGGACATGAACATCCGCGGCATCAGCGGAAAGTGGAAGTTCATGTGACACTCGTCGCCGGCTCCGAAGTACGCGGCCGCGTCCTCCGGCCATTGGTTGGCCTCGGCGAGCAGCATCCGATCCTGGAATTTCTGGTCGACGCGCGCGCGCAGCTTGCGCAAGAAATCGTGCGTCTCCGGCAGGTTTTCGCAGGTGGTGTCGTCGCGCTCGAACAGGTACGGAACTGCGTCTAGCCGCAGCCCGTCAACGCCCATCTCCAGCCAGAAGTCGAGGATCTTGAAGACGGCCTCGCACACGGCGGGGTTGTCGAAGTTCAGATCGGGCTGGTGCGAGTAGAAGCGGTGCCAGTAGTAGGCGCCGGCGACCGGATCGAACGTCCAGTTCGAGGTCTCGGTATCCTTGAAGATGATCCGCACGTCCGAGAACTTCTTCGGGTCGTCGGTCCACACGTAGAAGTCGCGGTACTTGCTGCCCTTGGGGCTGTGGCGTGCGCGTTCGAACCACTCGTGCGCGCGCGAGGTGTGGTTGATCACGAGCTCGGTGATGATGCGGATGCCGCGCGCGTGCGCCTCCTTCATCAGGCGCTTGAAATCCGCGAGCGTGCCGTAGCGCGGATCGACGCTCGTATAATCCGAGATGTCGTAGCCGCCGTCGCGCATCGGCGACGGGTAAAACGGCAAGATCCAGATCGCATCGACCCCCAGGTCCTGTACGTAGTCGAGCTTCGAGATCAACCCGGGGATGTCACCCATCCCGTCGGCGTTGGAGTCCGCGTAGCCGCGGATCGAGATCTCGTACAGGATCGCGTCTTTGTACCACTCAGGATTCGGAGCCAGGCCCGCTTCCTTCCGGTTTCGCTTCATCTCTGACCCTCGTGACCCTCGCCATGGCGCCCGTGGAGCGCGACGGCACGGAGAGACGATTAGAGCACGACCCGACGGCGGCGGCAGAGGGTCGGTCTGTGGAAAAAAGCCGCGGCATATCGCGGCGACGAGCGGGGTCCGTGACCGCTTGGCCGGTTCGTTCTATGCTCGGTCGTTCAGGCGAGCTCGACCGAATACATGGGTAACACATCCTATTCCGCCAATCTGGAGGTGGACAGCACGCCGGTCTTGATGGCGTTGGCAGGCCCCCAGTCGGCGTTGTTGTCCGAGGTTGCGAAAGAGAGCGGCGCCGAGATCAGCCTGCGCGGCAACACGATCTACCTCGCGGGTGACGAGGCGGACGTGCGGCTCGCGTTTCGCTTTTTGAGCGACGCCGTCGAGCTCGTCGGGCGCGGCTTCGGCGTTGCGCCGAACGACGTCGCTGGCTCGCTGCGCGGTCTGCGCGACGATCCGAACCGCAGCCTCACGGAGTTGCTCGACGAGACGATCCTGATCACCGCGCGCAAGAAGCCGGTGCTCCCGAAGTCCGACGGGCAGCGGCGTTACGTCGAAGCCATTCGCACGCACGATCTCACCTTCGGCATCGGCCCCGCCGGCACGGGCAAGACTTACCTGGCGATGGCGATGGCGGCCTCGCTTTTGACGCAGAAGCGCGTGAAGCGCATCGTGCTGGTGCGCCCGGCCGTCGAAGCCGGTGAGAAGCTCGGCTTTTTGCCCGGAGACCTGGCGG
>JALYWZ010000495.1 GCA_030852505.1 Myxococcota bacterium
AGCGAGGCTTTGGCCGGAGAGAGCGCACGCACGGCGACCCCTGCCTCGACCCACGCCTTGGTCAGGGCCTGGGCGGCGTCGCCGGCGTCCTGGTCCGGCAACAGCTCGAGCTCGAGCTCGAGCTCGAGCTCGCTCGGCGTGCCCGCGACGCGCAGCTCTTTCACGCCGGGCACCGCGCGCGCCACGGCCTCTGCGCGGCCCTCCGGATCGTTCACGACCGCTCTCAGCGAGCCTGCGCGCCCGCGCGACAGCAGCGCCTCGATCGAGCCCTCGGCCACCAGCTTCCCGCGATCGATCACGAGCGCGCGCCCGCACACCGCCTCGACCTCGGAGAGGATGTGCGTCGAGAGCAGGATCGTGTGGTCCCGGCCGAGCTCACGCACGAGCTCGCGCACCTCGCGGATCTGGTTCGGATCGAGGCCGGCGGTCGGCTCGTCGAGGATCAGCAGCGGGGGCGAGGCGACCAGCGCGTCCGCGAGCCCGACACGCTGCCGGTAGCCCTTCGAGAGGTGCAAGATCAGCGTGTCGGCGACGTCGCTCACGCGCGCCCGCTCCATAGCGGCCCCGACGGCCGCGGTCCGCTTGGAACGCGGGACGCGCTTCAAAGCCGCTCGAAAGCCGAGGTACTCGCGGACCTTGAGCTCCGGGTAGAGCGGCGACGCCTCCGGCATGTAGCCGAGCCGCTCGCGCGCGCGCAGCGGCTCTTTTTGCATGTCGAAGCCGTGGAGCAGCACCCGGCCGCGCGTCGGAGCCAAAAAGCCCGCCAGCATGCGCAGCGTGGTGCTCTTGCCGGCGCCGTTCGGGCCGAGGAAGCCGACCACCTCTCCCGTGCCGACGCTGAAGGACACGTCGTCCACGGCGAGCACCGTGCCGTAGTCCTTGGCCAGGCGCTCGGCTTCGATCATCGCCCGGGACTACGCGCGCGCTTGCTGCTCACCGCCGTCGTCGTCGTCATCGTCGCTGCCGTCGCCGCCCTCGAGCAGCGCGCCGTGGCACTTCTTGAACTTCTTGCCCGAGCCACACGGGCAGGCGTCGTTGCGCCCGATCTTGGCGGCCTCGCGCCGCTTCGGCGCCTGGGCCTTGGCGGGAGACGAGGCCGTCTGCATGGCCTTTTCGAGCTCGGCGAGCAGCGCCTGAGGATCTTCCGCGTCGGCGCTCGGGTGGCGCGCCACGGCTTGCTCGAGCTCTTCCTGGTAGCGACGGGCCTGCTCGGCTTCTGCCGCGGCGAGCTCGTCGCTGCCACGCGGGCGAGCCTCGAACAGGCGCACCACGACGTTGCCCGAGACCTTCGCCATCATCGTCAAGAACAGGTTGTAGGCCTCTTTCTTGTACTCGTTCTTCGGGTCGCGCTGGCCGTAGCCGCGCAGACCGATGCCGTCGCGCAGGTGCTCCATGTTCGAGAGATGATCGACCCAGGCCTCGTCGATCGCCTCCACGTACATGTGCCGGAACACACGCAGCGTGTTCTCGATCCCGAGCTCCTCCTCCTTCTGCGAGTAGAGGGCCTCGGCGGATGCGAACAGCCGCTGGCACAGGGTCTCGCGGTCGCCGAGCTCGTGCAGCTTTTCGTCGGGGCGCACCCGGAAGTGCTCCTCGAAGCCCTGGAACATGCCGTTGAAGTCCCAGTCCTCCGGCTGCTTGTTCTCGGGGCAGCTCTCCTCGACCATCGCGCCGACGATGCGGTCGATCAGGTCGAGCACGCGCTCGCGCTGCTCGGAGAGGCCCCGCGGCACGAGATCCACCAGCTTTTCGTAGGCCTCGATCGGCGTCGGCACCTTGCGCACCGGGAACTCGAGCTTCACGCCCCAGGCGCCGTAGGCCTCGCGCTGGAGCTGCTCGACCTCGACCAGCGTCGTCGCTTCCTTGAGCTCGTCCACGGTCGGCGGGCGCGCCTTCTTGTTGTCGCCGATCGGCTGCAGCACCGGCTCGCAGAACAGCCCGACCAGCATCGCCACGTGGGGCAGCGACTGCTCGCGGATCTTCTCGTTGATGGCGACCTCGCGCTTTTGCCCCGTGGCCTTGCCGGTCTCGTCCACCTCGTCGGGCGTGTAGCGGCCGAGCAAGAGCTGCTGGCGCAGCGTGTAAACGGTCTTGCGCTGCGCGCTCATCACGTCGTCGTACTCGAGCAAGTTCTTTCGGATGTCGAAGTTGCGTTCCTCGACCTTGCGCTGCGCGTTCTCGATGCTGCGCGTGACGAGCGGGTGCTCGATCGGCTCGTCGTCGGGCATGCCCATGCGGTCCATCAGGCTCTTGACCCGATCTCCCGCGAAGATGCGCATCAGATCGTCCTCGAGGGACAGGTAGAACTTGCTGTAGCCGGGGTCACCCTGGCGACCGGCGCGGCCGCGCAGCTGGTTGTCGATGCGCCGCGACTCGTGGCGCTCGGTGCCGATGATGTGCAGGCCGCCGAGCTCCTTGACCTCGTCGTGCTCGCGCTTGCACTCGGCCTCGTGGTGCTCGACGAGCTTCTTGAACTCCTCGGGCTCGGCCTCGTGATCTTTGCCCTGCTTCTTCATGTCCCAGCGCGCGAGCATTTCTGCGTTGCCGCCGAGCATGATGTCGGTGCCGCGGCCGGCCATGTTGGTCGAGACCGTGACCGCCCGCTTCTTTCCGGCCTGGGCCACGACGAACGCCTCGTTCTCGTGGTGTTTGGCGTTCAAGACCTGGTGCTCGATGTTCTTCTTCTTGAGGATGCGGCTGATGGCCGCGCTCTTCTCGACGCTGGTGGTGCCGACCAACACCGGTTGCCCCGCCTCGTGGTGGGTCATGATGTCGCGGACCAGCGCGTTGAACTTTTCGCGCTCGGTCTTGTAGACGACGTCGTGGTCGTCGCGGCGGATCATGGCGCGGTGGGTCGGGATCGTGACGACGTCGATCTTGTAGGTCGAAGAGAACTCCGCGGCCTCGGTCTCCGCCGTACCCGTCATGCCGGCGAGCTTCCGGTACAGGCGGAACAAGTTCTGGAAGGTGATGGTGGCCATCGTGCGGCTCTCTTCCTGGATCCGCACGTTCTCCTTGGCCTCGACCGCCTGGTGTAGGCCGTCGCTCCAGCGGCGACCCGCGAGCACGCGGCCGGTGAACTCGTCGATGATCAGCACCTTGCCGTCGGGCGACACCATGTAGTGCTGGTCGCGCTTGTAGAGCGCGTGGGCACGCAGCAGCTGGTTCATGATGTGCAGCGTCTGGATCGACTCGGGATCGTAGAGATTCCGGATGCCGATCGCCGACTGGATGAAGTCCACCCCGTCGTCGGTGAGCGTTGCGCTCCAGCCTTTTTCGTCGACGTTGTAGTGCTCGTCCTTGCGCAGGCGGGCCACCACCTCGTTCAAGGTCCGGTATTTCTCGCTCGCGGCCTCGGCCGGGCCGCTGATGATGAGCGGCGTGCGGGCCTCGTCGATCAAGATCGAGTCGACCTCGTCGACGATCGCGAAGTTCAGCGGGCGCTGGACGTAGTCGAGCGCGGAGTACTTCATGTTGTCGCGCAGGTAGTCGAACCCGAACTCGTTGTTCTGCCCGTAGCAGATGTCCGAGCGGTACGAGCGCTTCTTGTCTTCGTCGGTCTGCCCGTTCACGATCGTGCCGATCGACAGCCCGAGCCAGGTGTAGAGGCGGCCCATCCACTCGGCGTCGCGCTTGGCGAGGTAGTCGTTGACGGTGATGAGGTGCACGCCCTTGCCGGAGAGCGCGTTCAGGTACACCGGCAGCGTGGCGACGAGCGTCTTGCCCTCGCCCGTACGCATTTCGGCGATCGAGCCCTTGTGCAGCACCATGCCGCCGATCAGCTGCACGTCGTAGTGCCGCATCTTGAGCACGCGGCGGCTGGCTTCACGGCAGACGGCGAAGGCCTCCACCAGGATGTCGTCGAGCGTCGCCCCGTTGTCGAGCTTCTGCTTGAACTCGGGGGTCTTGGCCTTGAGCTCGGCGTCCGACAGTTTCTTGAGGCTCTCCTCCAAGTCGTTGATGGAAGCAACGAGCGGGGTGATGCGCTTCAGTGCGCGCTCGTTGGAGGTGCCGAACAGCTTTTTCGCGAGCCAAGTGAGCATAGGTGCCGGATCTTTCGGACCGGAAGCTACTCCTTTGCCTGGGCGCGTGCCACTGCCTTTTCGGCCGGGCATCTCGCGACAATCTGCAGCATTTTCGGGAATCTATGCGCGTGGTTCGAGGACGCGGCGGGCGTGCACGTCGTCGCGGTTGAATCTCACGGACGGAGCATGAGAAAAGGGGCCGTGGGCGAGATCGGTAGAGCGTGTGCGGCCTCGGTGGTGTGGCTCGTGGTGTCGTCGCTTGCTCCGTGCGCTCGGGGTGCGGAGCCACCAACCGCGGGTTTTCCTGGCGAGCCCGCTGCGCCAGCGCCAGCGCCAGCGCCCCCGTCCTCGCCGCCGCCGTCGACAGTCGTTGCGCCGCCTCCGAGCGCGGCCTCAGCAGCACCAGCGGCGACCGTGATCTACGTCGCTGCGCCGCCCCCGGTTGCCTCGCCGCCGCCACCGCTCCCGCCACGCGACGTGACGCTCTCTTTCTCGCCGTTGCACCTGCTGCTGCCCGTGCTCGAGCTGCAGGCCGAGCTGCGCCTCGGGAGTTACTTCGGGCTTGCGGCGTTCGGCGGGGTGGGGCGCGTGACCGTCGAGGTGCCGGACTCCTACGATCCGCGCG
>JALYWZ010000496.1 GCA_030852505.1 Myxococcota bacterium
GACACGACCGAGGGCATCGCGCGGCCGATCGATCACCGCGTCTCGCCGGCGGCGCTCAGGCGCCTGCTCAGGAGCCCGACCATCGCCGAGCCGTCGTCGGAGCTGATCAGCTTCATCACCTACGGCTTGCCCAAGGTCGCGCTCGAGGTCGGCGGCGAGCTGCCCGAGCTTTCTCAGGTGGCGGACGTGATCGACCTGACTCCGGAGTTCCGGATGCGCGCCTCGGGCTCGCTCACCGAGGTCCAGGTCGGCCTGCGCGCGATCTACGGCGACCGCGAGGTCGAGGTCCGCGCCGACGGCATCTCTCCACCGATCATGATCTTGCCGCCCGAAGACGGGCAAAAGCGCGCGCGCTGCATCCGCTGCGACATCGCCGCCCAGCAAGCGGCGGTCCAGCTGCTGCTCGATCTGGGGCTGAAGGCCGACGAAGGCGGCGAGTACTTCGTCGCGGAGGGAGAGCACGCCATCAAGTTCTGGTCCGAGGGCGTGGGCTCTTTGCCCGAAGAGTGGGACCTGTACGTGCCGGAAGAGCTGGTCGGCACGCAGGTGCGCTCGAAGCCAATCGATATGCACGCGCGCGTCTCGAGCGGCGTCGACTGGCTGAGCCTCAAGGTCAGCTACGAGAGCGAGGGCGTGGGCGTCGATCGCGAAGAGCTCGAGCGCTGCCTGCGCGAGGGCAAGAAGTACGTGCGGCTGTCGGACAACTCGTTCGCCCCGCTCGACGCCGATCGCGTCCGCGCCATGATCGATCGCGAGATCGAGCTGATCCAGGCCGCCGGCAAGACGGGCAAGATCCCGCTGTCCCACGCGGGCAGGGTGCAAGAGCTGCTCCAACAGGCCACCAACGCCAGCATCGCCGCCTCGGCCAAGCAGCTGTTCCAGAAGCTCGCCTCGATCGACGAGATCAAACCGGCGAAGAAGCCGAAGGGCCTGAAGGCCACGCTGCGCCCGTATCAGGAGCAGGGTCTGTCCTGGTTGTCGTTCGTGCACGAGCTCGGCTCGGGAGGCGTGCTCGCCGACGACATGGGTCTCGGCAAGACGATCCAGACCATCGCGCTGATGCTGTCTCTGAAGAACGAGAAGAAGGAGAAGCCGCTGCGCACGCTGATCGTCGCGCCCACCAGCGTCGTCACCAACTGGGTGCGCGAGATCGAGCGCTTCGCCCCGGCGCTCACCACCGCGCTCTGGCACGGCGCTGGCCGTCGCGAGCAGCTCGACGAGCTCGAGAGCGCCAACGTCATCATCACCAGCTACGCGCTGCTGCGCCGCGACATCGACCTGTTGAAAAAACTGCGGCTCGACTACGCGATCCTCGACGAGGCCCAGAACATCAAGAACCCGCTCAGCGCCACGGCCCACGCCGCCAAGGAGCTGAACGCCGAACGCCGGCTGGCTCTGACGGGCACCCCGATCGAGAACCGCCTGAGCGAGATCTGGTCGATCTTCGAGTTCGTGAGCCCCGGGCTGCTCGGAACGCTGCCGAAATTCGAAGAGAAGTACGCGCGGCCGATCGACAACGGCGACTCGAAGACGGCCGCGCGCCTGCGCGCCACGATCCACCCCTTCATCCTGCGCCGCACCAAGAACGAGGTAGCCAAGGATCTGCCGCCGAAGCTCGAGGTCGACAAGCTGATCGATCTCGCGCCGGATCAGAAGGCGATCTACGCGCAGGTGCTGCGCGAGGTGCGCGCCACGGTGATGGGCGAGGTCGAGCGCAACGGCATCGCCAAGAGCCAGCTCCACATCTTGTCCGGCCTCACCAAGCTACGTCAGGCCGCGTGCGACCCGCGCCTGCTCGGTCTGCCGAAGGAGTTCGGGGACGAAGACAGCGGCAAGCTCATGGCAGTCCGCGAGCTCATCGACGAGGTCGAGTCCGGCGGGCACAAGGTGCTGATCTTCAGCCAGTTCGTGTCGATGCTGAAGCTCATCAGGAACGCGCTCGACGACGACAAGATCCGCTACGAGTACCTCGACGGCAGCACCACCGACCGCGCCGAGCGCGTCGACAACTTCCAGAACGATCCGACGATCCCGGTGTTCTTGATCAGCCTCAAGGCCGGTGGTTCGGGCTTGAATTTGACGGCCGCCGACACGGTGATCCACTTCGACCCCTGGTGGAACCCCGCCGTCGAAGACCAGGCGTCCGACCGCGCCCACCGCATCGGGCAAAAGAAGGTCGTGACGGTCTATCGGCTGGTTGCCGCGGGCACGATCGAAGAGAAGATCCTCGAGCTCAAGCAGAAGAAGAAGGACCTCGTGGCTTCCGTCTTGACCGAAGACTCGGGCGGCGCGAAGACGCTGTCACGAGAAGATCTGGATGATCTGTTCAAGCTGGATTGAGAGATAGGTTCTGGTTTGAAGTCCACCCCGAGGTGTGCAGAATGCGCGCCGTGAGGTGGACGATGAATAGACATTCGAAGTTTTTGAATTGCCTTGCGTGCGCCGTGCTCGTGCTCGGGTGTGGCGCGGAGGACGCAGAGCTCGAGCAGCCGAGCGCGTCGCTGCAGCAAGCGGTGTCGACCCCGCCGGTGTCGAGCTGCGGCTACACCCTGACGAGCGGCACGTACACGACCTGGCCGGGCGGCTACCAGGCGTGGGTCGAGCTCAAAAACGTCTCGGGCCCGGTCGCGACCACCTTCGAGGTCCTGATGGATCTCGGCGGAACCACGCTGCAGAACGGCTACGAGGCGAGCTACACGCCGCAGGACGGCGGCGTCCGCGTCACTGCTCCCGCGTGGCTCAAGGATCAGAAGATCCGCGTCGGCTCGAGCTACCGCTACGGCTTCGTCGGCGCGGGCACGTTCACGACCGTCAAGCCGTACCTCTTGTCGATCAACGGCACGAAATGCGACACGACGCCGCCCACGGTGGCCCTGGCCACGAGCACGAGCTTCGTCACCTCGCCCACCACGCTGACGCTGACGGCGACCGCGAGCGACGACGTCGCGGTCTGGAAGGTGGTGTTTGCGGAAGACGGCGTGGTAATCGGCGAAGATCGCACGGCGCCGTACACACTGACCCGCCCGCTCACGACAGCGGCGAACGGCCGCCGCCGCTACACGGCGACCGCCGTCGATCCGTCCGGCAACCCGGCCACGGCGAACGCCAGCGTGCTCGTCTCGATCGGCAATCGCTTCTTCGGCAGCGCCACCGACAACGCCGGTGACTACGTGCATTTCGCGGATCACTTCGACCAGCTCACCCCCGGAAACGCCGGGAAGTGGGGCAACGTGGAGCCGGTCCGCGACCAGATGAACTGGGAAGCGCTCGACACGGCGTATCAGTTTGCAGAGGCCGAGCAGATCCCGTTCAAGCTCCACACCCTGGTCTGGGGCCAGCAAGAGCCGAGCTGGCTGTCGGCTCTTTCGCCCGAAGAACAGCTCGCCGAGCTCGACCAGTTCATGGCAGCCCTGGCCGCGCGCTACCCGAACGTGGCGATGGTCGACGTCGTGAACGAGCCGCTGCACGCGCCCCCGAGCTACGCCGCCGCGCTCGGCGGTGCCGGCGCCACCGGCTGGGACTGGGTGATCCGGGCCTTCGAGATGGCGCGCGCGCACTTCCCGCGCTCGGAGCTGCTCTTGAACGACTACCAGATCGTGATCCTGGATCCGTTCACCGATCAGTACCTCGAGATCATCGAGCTCCTGCAGGCGCGCGGTCTGATCGACGGCATCGGCGAGCAGGGCCACTTCCTCGAGCGCGCCGAGCTGCCCGTGGTGGCCGGAAACCTCGCGCGCCTCGCCGCGACGGGCCTGCCGCTCTACATCACCGAGCTCGACGTCAACTTCGCGAACGACGCGCGCCACGCCAACGCGCTGCGCGATCTGGTCACCACCTTCTGGGCGAACCCGTCGGTCGTCGGCATCACCCACTGGGGTCATGAACAGGGCAGCACCTGGCAGCCGAACGCCTACCTGATCCGGAGCGACGGCAGCGCGCGCCCGGGCCTCACCTGGCTCGACTGCGCACGCGCCGGCGGCACTGATTGCAGCGTGCCGGAGTACGTCCCCGAGCCGCGCACCGGCGGTGAGTACGGGATCACGCTCCAGGCCGAAGACTACGACGCCGCGGAAGGCCTGATCGCTGCGGGCAACAGCGTGGCCTACACCGACGACGGCGACTGGCTGAGCTTCGACTCGGTCGTGCTCGCGCCGGAGTGGGACACGCTCTCGATCAGCTACACGAAGGGCAACGACGTGCCCGGTAGCGTGTCGGTCCACCTCGATTCGCTCTCGAGCGATCCGGTCGCGGTGATCGAGCTCGCGCCGACGGGCGGCTGGGGCAACGCCAGCACCATCGAGGTTCCGTGGGCTCCGGTTGACGGCAGCCACGACGTGTTCGTGCGCTTCAACGGCAGCTTCGGCGTTGGAAACCTGGACTCGATCGCGATTGGCCGCGAGCCGCCGAGCGACGGCTACGGCCCGAACCTGATCGGAAGCGGCGACTTCGAGTCCGGCAGCAGCGGCTGGTTCGGTTGGGGTGGCACGCTCGGCGCCTCCAGCGAGCGCGCGCACGGCGGCGCTCAGAGCCTGAAGGTTTCGAACCGCAGCGAGGGCGCGGGCACGGCTGCCTACGACCTCACGACCGCCGTTCAGCCCGGCAAGAGCTACGCGCTCCGCTTCTACGTCTCGATCGCCGGCGCTGCG
>JALYWZ010000497.1 GCA_030852505.1 Myxococcota bacterium
GGGCCGCGCCGCGCAGATCTCGGGCGTGCGCGTGGCCGGCAAGACCGGCACCAGCGACGGCGAGGCCCCGTTCGCGACGTTCGTGGGCCTGCTCCCCGCCGAGCGCCCCGAATACGTGATTTACGTCGGTATCGCGGGCGTCGATCCGAACCTCGGCGGTGGTAAGGCGGCCGCGCCCTTGTTCGCACGCATCGCCGAGCGGCTGCTCGGGAAGAGCGGCTAGCCACCCGATCAGTCCTTCGAGAACACCAGCTGATCCCCGGAGCCCTGACTGAGGCGCAGCGTGTCTCCGTCCACGCAGTAGTCTGCCTCGCGGCCCGACTCCTCGATCAGGTGCCCCTCCCGAGCGCTGAAGGTCCCGGAGTCCTCGCTCTCGAAGGGAAGCAGGTCCGCGTCGCAGATGCAGCCGCCGTCGCTCACCTCGCAGACGATGTCCGAGAGCAAGAGCTCGCCGCGGCGCCGGAGGAGCTCTTCCAGCGACGAGCAGCTCACGGAGCCCGAACCCAGGTCGCTGCACGAATCGGGAACGAAGATCCGAGCGGAGCCCGAATAGCTCAGGCTGGACGAGTACCGGCCGTCTCTCGAATAACGCTTGAAGCCCCGTATCGACGGCGACTGCGCCCGCACCTCGAGCGCGTCGCAGGGCAAGAGCGCGCCGATGAAGCCGAGGTCGGTGCAGGCCGCGACGGCTTGCCAGCGCCCGAACAGCTCACCCCCGCAAGGGCTCGGCGCCTCGCAGCGTGGAGCGTTCGGGGCGCGGCCCTCGTCGAGGTCCGTACGGCTTCCGCAGGCCACGTTCGCGAGCGAAACCGCGATCAGAAACCAGCTCCGTGCCACTCCCGCTCCCATCACCCGCCCCACGAACCGAGGGTCCTCAACGCCGCATCGACACGTTCATCAAGAGCCCGATGCCGATCAGGCACGTGACCGTGCTCGAGCCGCCGTAGGAGAACAGCGGCAGGGTGATGCCGACCACCGGCACCACGCCGACGGCCATGCCGATATTGAGCACGGCGTGCCAGAAGATCATCGCACCGACGCCGATTGCCACGGCCGCACCGAAGCGGTCCTTGGCCTCCGACGCGACGTGGATCGACCAGATCGTCAGGAACGCGTACAGCGAAATCAACGCCACGGCCCCGACGAAGCCCCAATCTTCGGCGAACACGGCGAACGGGAAATCGGAGAACTGGTCGGGCAAGAAGCCGAACTGGTTCTGGGTGCCCTGGGTGAAGCCCTCTCCGAACAGCTGCCCGTTGCCGATCGCGGTCTGCGACTGGAGCGCGTGCCAGCCGGTGCCGGTGCGATCCGCTTCCGGGTTCAAGAAGCTCGTGACGCGCGCCTTCTGATAGTCGCGCAAGATGTAGTTCCACGATACCGGGACCAAAATCGCGATCGCCGCGAAGATCGTGAGCAGGCTCTTCCGCTCGAGCTTGTTCATCGACAAGATCGAGACCGTGATCAGCACGTAGATCACCGAGGTGCCGAGGTCCGGCTGGGCCATCACGGCGATCACCGGCAGACCGGCGATCGCCAGGGCCGGCAACAGGTGAACCAGCGTGCGCGGCTCGGTCCGCGTGTCGTTGTGCACGAAGCGCGCGATCATCAAGATGATCACGATCTTCATGAACTCGCTGGGCTGGAAGGCGAAGCGCCCGACGTCGATCCAGCGCGAGGAGCCGCGGATGTCCGAGCCCAGGATGAACACCAGCCCGAGCATCAACAGCCCCGCCGGGTAGAGGAACGTCGTCAACCGCTCGAAATGCCGGTAATCGACCGCGGCCGCGACGATCGCCAACAGGCCGCCGACCACCACCCAGTAGATCTGCGACACGTACACGTCGGCCAGGCGTGCGCGCTGCAAGCTGTCGACGTAGACGCTCGTGGCGCTGTACAGGTTGACCAGACCGAGCGTGACGATCACGACCGCCGACACCAGGAGCGGCATGTCGACGCTGGGCCCGACGCGGAACGACACGCGATCGCGCGCCATCAGAGCGTGCCTTTGGTGGCGGGGCCGCCGGATTGCTGGGCGGACAGGCGCTTTTCTTTGAGCTTCTGCCAGTCGCGCACCACGCGCATCGCGACGGGCACGGCGTACTTACCGCCTCCGCCGCCGTGCTCGATGATCGCCACGATCGCGATCTCCGGCGATTTCGAGGGTGCGAAGCCGGCGAACCAGGCGTGGTCGCGGTTGAAATACCAGACCTTGTCCGGGTCGGCGCCGCGCGGCGTGACGTGCGTCACCTGGGCCGTACCGGTCTTGCCGGACATGTCGATGCCTTCGATGCGCTCCTTGTAGGCGGTGCCGTCCTTGTCGTGCACCACGCCCTCGAGGCCGCGCTTGACCATGTTCAGGTGCTCGGCATCGACGGCCACCATGCGCCGCACGCGCGGCGGAAATTCCTGAACGACGGTGCCGTCGCTGGTCTCGATGCTGCGCACGAGCTGCGGCTGGTACAGCGTGCCGCCGTTGGCGAGCGCCGCGTACGCGAGCGTGAGCTGCAACACCGTGACCGTCGACGCGCCCTGCCCGATCGCCGAGAGCAGCGTGAAGCCGCCGCGGAACGCCTCTTTGTAGCGGCGCGTGTACCAGGCGCGCGTCGGCATGCGACCGCGGGCCTCGGGGTTCACGCCGATGCCGGTCTTGATCCCGAAGCCGTAGTCGAGGCCGATCGCCGCCAGCCGATCGATGCTGATCTTCGAGCCCAGATCGTAAAAGTACGTGTTGCAGGACTGCGTGATCGCCTCCTGCAGGTTGACCCGCCGGTGCACGCCGGTGCAGCGGAAGTAGCGCTTGCCGTACTCGTAGCCGCCGCGGCAATCGACCTCGGTGTTGGGATCGATCAGGCCGTCTGACAGGCCCGCCAGCGCCGTGAACGGCTTGTAGGTCGAGCCGGGCGGGTACGCCGCCGAGATGGTCTTGTCGAGGGTCGGCTTGAGCGGATCCGCGAGCAGCCGGCGGAAGCTGTCGACCGCCGCCGCGATGCCCTGTCCGCCGGAGACGATGTTCGGGTCGAAGCTCGGCTTGCTGAGCGCCGCGAGCAGGCGCCCGGTGCGCACGTCGACGATCACCACGGCGCCGGCGAGCTGGCCGCGCATGGCTCGCTCGATCGCGGCCTCGAGCTCGATGTCGATTGTCAACGAGACGTCGCGCCCCGGCACGGGCTCGATCCGCCGCGGCTCTTCCAGGTACTTGTCCTCGAGCTCCTCGACGCTCTCGCGGCTCAGGTTGCCGCGCAGGCCGCGCAAGAGCTTGCGCATGCCGCGCTGGCCGCGCAGATAGCTCTCCCAGCGCCGCTCGATGCCGATCGCGCCGATGCGGTCGCCCGCGCGGTAGCCCTTGCCCTCGAGCCGGGACAACAGGTCCGCGTCCACCTCGCGCATGTAGCCGAGCAGGTGCGCGCCGAGCTCGCCGTACGGGTAGTAACGAACGGGCGTCGGCACCACCTCGACGCCGGAGGGATCCTGCGTCTCGAGCCAGGCCACGACGTCGCGGTCGACGTCGTATTTCAGGAGCAGCTGCTGCTCGGGGCGCTTGTCGCGGTCCTTGGACTTCTGCTCGGCGAGCGCCTGGGCGCGGACGTCGTTGATCTTGGCGAGGAACTTGGCTTTCTCGCTCTCGTCGAGGCCGACCAGCTTGCTCACCTTGGGCCAGATCGTCTCGAGATCGATCTTCGTGGGCGTGACGTAGACCGTGTACGACGGTCGATTCGCGGCCAGCACGCGGCCGTTGGCGTCGCGGATCACGCCGCGCGTGGTGCCGAGGTTTCGCTCGCGCACGATGTTGCGGCGCGCCTGTGCGCGGTGCACGTCGCCCTCGATGATCTGGAGCTCGAGCAGGCGCACCGTCAGCGCTCCGAACACCAGCACCACGAACAGCACCAGCCAGCGGTAGCGGCGGCGGAACTCGCCGACGTCCGAGCGCTGCAGCAGGAAATTCACGCGCTACCCGCCGCGGGCCGGACCGGCTCGCGTCCCTGGCGCAGGCGCTGCGCCAACCTGAACAGCACGGGAGAACACAGCGCCGTCGCCGCCGCGTGCGGCAGCACGATCGCCGACAGCTCGACGGGGCGGCGGTTGTCGTTGCCGAAGACCGCGAGCAAGACCAGCACCAACGCGCCCTCGACGATCGCGAACACGAACCCGAGCGAGGCGCGGGTGAGCCAGGTCTGCGCCGTGAGCCGCACGCCCGCGATCCGCGACAGCCACCAGACCGACACCGACACGAACGTGAACAGGCCGATCGGCGCGCCCGACAGCACGTCTTCGGCGTAGCCGATCGCGGCCGACAGCGCCGCGCCCTTGGCCATCGACGGCTCGTGGACTCCCAGAAACACCACGAGCGGCAGGACCAGCCCCGGCGTGACGCCGTGCACGAAGTCCGGACCCAACCAATCCGAGAGCGGACCTATCAGCCGGTACAGGTTGGCCTGAACCAGGAGCAGCCCGATGGCCACGGCGATGTACGCGGCGCTCCGCATCCGATGCTCAACGCTGCGCGCGCGCCTTTCGCCCGCGGTTCGGGTCGCACTCCTCGGAGTCGCTGAGGATGATCAGCACCTCTTCGAGGCGGGAGAAATCGACGGTCGGCTCGGCGGTCACGTTCTGGTACACGGCCACGTCTTTCGGGCCGACGCGC
>JALYWZ010000498.1 GCA_030852505.1 Myxococcota bacterium
CCTCCTGCTGGCGGGGCAGCAGACACCGGTGGCAACGCCGACACGGGCGGCAGCGGCGGCGCGCTCGAAGGCGGGTCCGGCGGCGGCGACGACGAAGAAATCGGCGGCACCGCCGGCGTGCCCAACGAACCGGATGGGACGCCGATCCTCGAGCAACCGCTGGACGGAGGCTACGCGTGCGACGTCGACGAACCGCTGTCTCTGCCGAAGTTGCCCGGGAGCGGCGCGCTCGTCGCCGGGGAAGCGCCGTCGCTGTTCTGGAGCGACACGCAGGACAAGGTAATCCGCGGTGCCACGCTCGACGCTGCGATGGCCGGCGTGCCGTACACGGTCCACGACTCGCAGGGCAACACTTACACTCTGGCGGCTGCCCGCAACGGCGACAGCATCACGCTGCTCTGGGAGGAAGCCGATGGCACGACGCGGCGGCTCTACAGCGCTCAGGCGAATGACGCCGGCGAGGTGGTCACCGAAGCTCACGTCCTGCCGGGGGCGACGCCGATCAACGCGGGCGCGGCTCTCGTGCCGTTCCGGGACGGCTACGCTGCGGTCTGGGTGGAAGGCGGCGGGGAAGAGTCCTTGATGCGGTTCGCGTCGCTCGACGCGGAGGGAGAGCTCGTGGGCTCACCGAAGACGTTGCTCGAGGGGAACGTGGCGCGCATCGATGCGCTGGTGGCGCTCGAAGACGCGTTCGCGCTTTCGTACACGGGCTTCGACATCAAGCAGTTCTCCGCATTCGTTGCGTTCGACGCCGAGGGGGCCCCCTATCGCGAGCCCATCGTGCTGGGGGAGCCGGGCGTCGGCTTGATCCGACGCGGCGATTACGTGGTCGCGGCTTGGAGCGTGGGCACCGGTGATCCCGGCAGCGCCTGGGCGAGCAACCTCCGGATCGGTCGCTTCGACGACCGCGGGCGTCCGGTGGGAGACGTCTTCGAGCTGCAGGCCGCGGTGCTACACGAGCAGAACTGGCTTCCGGCCTGGGTCGCGGTCGGGGACGACCTGGGCCTCGTCTGGTCGCGCGGCGGCGTGATCTACGTCTGCGGCGGCTGCATTCCGGACGACCACCTCGAGTTCGTCGTGCTCGATGGGGACACGCTCGCGCGCAAGAGTGAGCTCGTGACGATCGAGAACCAGGAGACATCGGGCGGCCTGTTGCGCTCGCGGATCGTCGCGAGCGGCTCCGGGCTGACGATCGCAACCAACGTGACGTATCACGTGACCGCGGAAGCCGCGCTGGCCACGCTCACGTGCACGCCTTGATCTGGAGCAGAACGTGAAACACTCGAGCAAGCTCCTGCCGTTACTCTTTTGTGCGTCGCTGCTCGGCTGCAGTGGCAGCGATCCGTCGCGTGACCTGGAACCCGGGTTTCGCGTCGAGCTCCGCTCCTCGGAGGGCGGCGAGCCCGAGAATTTCCGGGCGGTGCTGGCCGAGTCGGGCTCCGTATTCGCCACGAGCTGCCCCGCGGGCGGCGCCACGCGCCTGCGTTGTCAGAGCGATGGGTTCACGATTCAGGAGCTCGCCGCCGGCGCCACGTTGACGGTGAAGGCGCCGGGCTTCGCGTTCGTCACGCTCGAGCTCGGGGAAGAAGAGCTCGCCCAGGGCTCCTTGGAGCTCGAGCTCGAGCGCTTGCCGCCGTTCGAGGTGAAGGACAGCCACCGAACGGGCTTCGACGGCGACGCCGAGGCAGCCTTCGAGGCGCTCGGCGCGAGCTTCGTCACGGAGCTCGGCCCCGTGCAAGCGGTGAAGTTCATCATCACCCGGCTGGATTCCGAGCCGCGCGTTTATTTCCAGAACACCCGGCTCTTTCCCGGGCATTACGAGTTCGCCGAGCGGGCGCTCGGGATCACGAGCTCTCGCGCCGAGTTCGCACAAAGCACTTACCAGGGTGAGGCGCGGCGCCAGATTGCCGGCACCCTCGAGTTCTTTCCCGAGCTCGCGCTCGAGAGCCGCGCGTTCGACGGAAAGCTGACGCGCCCGGTGGCGCTCGAGTTTTTCCCGAGCGACGACCTGTCGCCCGAGCTCGCGCTGCGCGCGCACCGTTTGCTCGAAGAACGGCTCGGAACGCCGCTCGACGCCGGGGACCGGCGCCTCGTCTACGTGCCCGCGGGCGACGTTCAGGAGCAACAGCTCGCAGCTTCGGAAGCCCAGTTCGCGGAGCGAGAGGCGCTGTTCTCGGATCACCTCGAGCTCTACTCGGGGCTCGAGCAGCAGATCCTGAACCCCGGCTTGGCGTACGGCACGCTGCTGCGGGTCACACCCGAAGAGCTCGAGCAGCGCGTGGTGTCGTTCCACGAGCTCCTGGTGCTGACGCGGTTGCCAAACGAGCTGCCGCTCGTGGGTGGAACCATCACCGAGGAGCTCCAGACACCGCTCGCCCACGTGAACCTCGCGGCCAGAGCGCGCGGAACCCCGAACCTCGCACTGCTGGGCGCGGGCTCGGACCCGCGGGTCGCGCCCTTGCTCGGCAAGCTGGTGCGCTTCGAGGTCACGAAGACCGGGTTCTCTCTGGAAGAGGCCACGCTCGCCGAGGCGGAAGAGTTCTGGGCATCACGCACGGGTGAGCCGCTCGTGCCCGAGAGCGATCTCGAGTTCGAGGAGCTGTCGAGCTTCGAAGAGCTCGGCTTCGACGACGCGATCCGCTTCGGGGCCAAGGCGGCGAACCTGGCGCAGCTCCGACAATTGTTGGGTGAGCAGGCGCCCCCCGGGTTCGCGGTGCCCTTCTCGGCCTATCGCAGCTACCTGCGCGAAAATCCCGTGACCGAAGCGCTGTGCATCGACGCCGCCGACGACTGCGCCGAAGAGGGCCGCAGCGCCGCGTTGTGTGACGCGGCCCGGGCGCGCTGCGACGAGGCCCGCGCCGCGGAGGCGAGCTTCGAGAGCTATTCCCGCGAGCTCGTGGCCGACCCCGAGCTCGTCACCGACGCGCCGCTCCGCGAGGCCTGCCTCGATGGGCTCGCGTACCTCGTGCAACACGGCGACGTCGATCCCGACTTTGCGGCGGCGCTCGATGCCCGCGTCGTCGAAGTCCTGGGCACCGAGAAGGTGCGGCTGCGCTCCAGCACCAACGCCGAGGATCTGCCCGGGTTCAGCGGAGCAGGGCTGTACGACTCGGTCTCGGCAGAAGGCACCGGCAACGACAGCCCTTCCAACGAGATCCGTAAAGTCTGGGCGTCGGTGTTCCGGTTCCGCGCCTTCGAGGAGCGATTGCTCTGGAACGTCGATCACGACGCGATCCAGATGGGCGTCGCGGTGAACCCCGCCGTCGACGACGAAGCCGCCAACGGCGTGCTCGTCACCCAGAACCTCCCGAGCCCGCGCGCCGAGGGCTTCTACGTCAACGTGCAGCAGGGGGAAGTCGAGGTGACGAACCCGGAAAACGGCGCCATCGCCGAGGTCTTCACGATCGTGCCCGCGCCCTCCGGCGCTCACCAAGTGATGCGCCAGCGCTTCTCATCCCTCTCCCCCGGCGTCCCGCTGCTCACCGACAGCGAAATCGACGCGCTTTACGCAGCATCGAGCCGCGTTCAGTCCCACTTCGCCAAGCTCTACCAAAAGCCCGCCCGCGACCTCCCCCTCGACCTCGAATTCAAGGTCTTCGGGCCGGAACGAAAGCTCTGGATCAAACAAGCCCGGCCCTATTTCACCCGCTGACGTCGCCCACTTCCCCGCACCGCACCGCACCCCCGCACAGCGCGGCACTCACTGGGACGGCGGTGAGCTCGTGGGGAGAGGGTGCAACAGGAAGGCGGGAAGACAAGAAGGGGGGGCAGAGATTTTTTGGGGGTGAGCAGAGCGCGCCGCGGCGAGTCGAAGCTAAGCGTTCCACGGCGATTGGAGCTACGTCGTCAGGCCGCGACGCCGCTCAGCGTACTGATCGGATGACTTCCGCATTCGCGAGCCCTAAGCGTTTGCAGGCCGAGATCATCGTCGGACTGCGACGCGCATTGCGACCCCAAAAATGGCGCCCGTGGCGTTCTCTGGAGCGCTCAGAGACGTTAGGTGCAGCGCCGTCACCTCGCGCGCAGCGATGCGCATTGCGCCCCCAAAAAATTCGGGCGCTTGTAGCGCCTTTGGCGCTCTGTCTTCCTGTCTTCCCGCCTTCCTGTTGGCTCTCTCCCCCACGCCGGAGTGCGTCGTCAGCACCACCGGACTCGGACGACATAGGTGATCTTGGTCTTGCCGTGCGCCGGCACCTGGGCGCGGAAGGCGAAGGTTTGGGAGTCTTTGCGTTCGGCGGGGAGGGAAGAGGAGACGATGGTCCAGTCGCCGCCGGTGGCTTCGATGGTTTCGACGGAGACGGCCGTGTCTTTGTGATTTCTGAGCTCGACTTCCCAGGCGCTCTCGCTGCTGCAGTTGCCGAGGGCGGTCCACTTCATTTGCTTGCGATCGCCGACCACATCGAAGGCGTCGCCGATCTTGATTCGCACTTTTTCGTCGCGCGGCGTGTGATCGATGGCGTCTTCTCCGACGAACTGCTGAGAGCCAGCCTTGTCGGCCTTGTAGACGCGCAGCGTGCCTTTGGGCAGGGGCATTCCCAGCCGGTTTTTCTCGGAGTTTTCGAGCTCGAGCTCCACGGCGACCTTCTGGCTCGTCTGAACCTCGCCGTACTGGCTGCGGAACCAATACGTCTGCGAGGGCA
>JALYWZ010000074.1 GCA_030852505.1 Myxococcota bacterium
CCCCACGGGCCTCCAGTCCTGCCACTTCAGAAAATGTTCACTTCGTCGGCCTATCCACTACGAGTGAACAACGCCCGGAACTGAACGGCCGACAGGTAACCGTCAACTCAAGCACAGAAGTAGGCGGCCCGTTGCTGCTCGGTCAGCAGCGGCGCCTGGAGCCTCACCGGATCGCCAAAGTCCTTGTAAAGCAGGTCGCCGGCTCCCGTGAGGCGCTCGGCGCCTGCGCTGCCGAGGATCATGTTCGACTCAATCGCCGCTTTCAGTGCCAAGGCCACCCGGCAAGGCAGGTTCGACTGAATGGCGCCGCTAATCGTGGCGCGGCTCGGCTGTTGAGTTGCCAGCACGAGATGGATGCCCGCGGCGCGCGCTTTAGCACCGAGGAGTGAGACCGCCTCCTCGATTTGGGCCTTTTCTTCGCGATTCTGAGAGATGAGCGCGAAGTACTCGTCGCAAACGCAAATGATCCGCGGCACGGGCCTACCGGTCTTTTCGACGTGGGCCTTCAGGTTGTCGGCTCCGGTCTGACGAGTCCGTTGGTAGCGGTCCTCCATCTCCTCAATCAGGTCCTGAAAGAGCTCGCTCGCGGATCTGCCGTCGCCGGGGATCCAGTACGCGCCCTTTTTCCAGAGGAACGAGCTCTTCTCCAGATCGGTGAATGCCGCAAGCTTTGGATCGAACGTCACGATGCGCAGAGTGTCCGGCGTATTCGTCGCGATCAGGCTGGCGAGGATCATGCGCAGCCACTCGCTCTTGCCACTGCCGGTCGTGCCGGCCGCGAGCACGTGGGATCGTCCGGAACTCGCAAGATCCGCGAAGCGTGGCTCACGGGCAGCGTCGAGGCCGACGAGGATCTTGGCAGATCCGTACAACGGATCGATGCCTGGCAGCTTCGAAATCACGGACGAAAACAACACCGTTTCCGGATCCGGCCGCTCCACGTCGATATACAACCGGCCCGCCTCCTGCACAATCAACGGCTCCGCCCGAAGCTCGAGGCGATGCTGAACTTCGCGCGTCCGCTTGCGGACGCCATCGAGCTTGGTACCGGGCGTGAGGCGCACGTCGAAGCGAAGGAACCGGGGCCCCACTCCAGGTACGCCGCGAACCTCGATCCCGACGCCGTGTTCGCGGTAAGCGCGCGTGAGGCGCTTCCCGAGCTCGACGTACTGCGACACCTCCGGTACCGTCGGCGTCGGTGCCGGAGCGGTGCGAACTGGCTCCGGGGGCGTAATCCCAGGCGCATCCAAGGCTTTTGAGGAGGCGCTCTCTGCGCTGGTGCCCGGCGCGGGTCGGTCGTCGCCCCGAGCTACGCCCGCGAGGCTGCCAATCAGCTCGAGGAGGCGCTCGATCGCAGGGGCAATCGTAGCGGCATCGACGAAGTGCTCTTCAATCTCTGGCGAGAACCGCATCAGCGCGAGCCCGGAAGGCCCAAGGCCGGGAGCCGCGCGGTCGAGCATCAGGTGATAGAGCGCCGCTTGTCCGAGATCGACGGTCGGCGTCGCGCGGCCCAGCTTGAGCTCGATGGCGCAAAAACCCTGCTTGCGTGGCACGCGGACGACTGAATCCGCGAAGCCCACGAGTCGAACCTGCTCGCTCCATTCTTCGGAGTGCAAGTCGCAACTCAGCGGCACCTCAGCCTGGAACATTCGATCGATCCGCTCCCAGTTCCCGCGAAGCTCCGGCGCGTGCTCGACCAATTCGCCGACCACGTTCCCGAACCAGCCGACGAGATTCTGAACCGCCTTCCACGTCATCAGCACTTGATTCGTGGAGTTCTGAAGCAGCGCCGCGTTGCGGTGAAGGCGCGGCGCCAGCAAGTGCCGCCATGCATGGTCGAGCAGCTGCTCGCTCCTTCGCTTTTCGTCCGCGCCGCCCTCGGCCACGACTTTGAGCCCGCTCCGCACGGGATCGGTCCCGACGAGATCTGCGAAGACCTCGTGAAAAATCCTCCCGAGCAGCAACGTCGCTGGTTCTCCTTGGCCAGACGCATCGGGGCCGGAAACCCTGGCGAGAGCCGCGCGGACGTCAGCGACCGACAACTGAATCACGACGACACCTCCGCTTCCTGCGGGACACCCGATACATCCAGCAGCACGGCTGGCGGGCCTTCGAGCACCAAGCAATGCCCATTGGCCTTGCGCGCTGCGTCCAGCACCTGCGCCGCCGCCCGGCCGAGGATCTGCGCCGCCATCTGCAACGGAATGACGTGTTCGTGGCTCAGCAGATCTACCAAGTCCTGATGAAGATCGCCGTCGACACGTTTTGCTTCGTCGAAGATCGCGTCGATCAGCTCTTCAATCGGCTCCAGCGCGAGATCTTCACGCAACCCCTTGAGCCAGGAGATCACCGCGCCGGCTTCGAGCGGCTTCTCCTGATTGGCGAGATCTCCCGACTTCGCATCGCCGAGGATGGAGGCGAGCGCGTCCAGCGCGGCCAGCGCCTCCACACTCGGTTCGAGCAGGCTCACGCCGCTCGCTTGGAGCGTGGCGAGGTGTTCGCGCGCCTTGACCGCAGCCTTCGGAAACGGGAGCCGCGCGTCGCGCACAATCACCGTCTTGGCTCCGTCCTTGCGCGGGACCTGGGAGGTCAGCGCCTTCAGCTTCGGCGTGAGTTTGCGACCGTCGATCTCGTTTCTCACGAACACGGCGGCACGTCGCTCGCCGGCGATCACGAAGTTGGCTTTTCCCGGCTCGTCGTCGCTTAGCGTGGCCCCCTCCAGATTGGCAATGATCTCAGCACCCCGCACCACGATGCGCTCGGTCTCCGACGGCTCCAGCAACGCCGCCGCTTCCTTCTGCCTTTCGGCGAATTCGACGCCAAGGAACTCGGGCGTCGTCGGTGGCGCGCTGCGCCGCCCGTGCTGGACCTCGTCGAATGCTCGGGCCGCGAGCGCCAAGACACGGCGGGGAACACAGGGTTGCTCCAGGATCAGCTCCTGCAACACGCGAGCATTCAGCGGGTAGAGCGGCTCGGAAGCGTGCTGAGACCGCAGTGACTGGAGCTCAGGAACCACCTCCAGCCGCGAGCGCAGCAGCCGCTCGACTTGAGACGAGGTCAGCGGTTCGAGCACGACGCTCCTTTGAGCAATGCGGTCTCGATCGGCATCGCGCACCGAGCGCTGAAACTGATCGAGATAAGCCGTCTGCAGGCACGTGATGATGAAGACGTTGCCGTCCGAATCGCGAAGATCGGCCGCCATCCGCGCGAATCGAAACAGCGCCTCCTCATCGGTCGCCGTTCGTTGTAGAGACTCGACCTGGTCGAAGCAAAACACGATCGGCAGGGTCTCTCCGGCGAGGCGACACAGCGCCGTGACCACGTGCCGGGCCGCGTCCTCGCGATCTTCCTCGGCGTCGACGCCGAGGCCCAGCTCGGCCATGCGCTCTTCGGGGAGTCCGTCACCGGCAAGCCACGCGGTGGTATCCCGGACGCTCTCGTTGAACACGAGATGCTCGAGGACGACGCAAAGGTTCCGTGGCAGGTCGAGCTTTCGCGCCACTTCATCCAGGTGGAGAGAGAGCGCGTCCTTGTCCGCTGCCCGCAAAACACGCAGCTCGAGAATGCCCGCTCGCGCCGATCGTCCGGCGGCGATGCCCAGCTGATGTGCAATCAGCCGCTGCAGCTGCGTGAGCCCCTCCTCCCGCCGCATCAAGTCGTTCACGAGGCGTCGCCGCACGTGCTGCCAGAGCAGCTGCGGGCTCGTCTGCAGGCGAACGAAGCAAAACACGCAGCTCAGCGCGCGGTCCGGCGCGTTCCGGGCGTCGTTCATCAGGTGACGCTGGAGGCGCGCCAAAAGGTGCGTCTTTCCCGAGCCAGCGGCTCCGTAGATGAGCAGCGACCCCGCCGATCCCCGCTTGGCGGCTTCGATGCCGCTCTTACAAGCTTCGAACGCTGCGGCGTGGATGTCCGTCAAGTCGACGGGCTCTTGCCAAGCGTCCTGGACGACGGTGTCTCGGAACGGATTCGGAACCAGAGCGAGCTCGCTCATCCTTCACTCCTTGGCGCAACGCCGATGAAAAAACTGCCGCGGTCATCGCTCACGAGCTCGGCGCGCTCGGCTTCTGTCAGCGACGCAGGGTGGTCGTGACGGTGCAAGGTAACGCTCCCATCGCGCGAAAGCTGAAGAGCGGTCGCGTCGAAGGTGGCCTTGTCCAGCTCGCTTCGCGCCCGCACCTCTTTCAACGAGAGCAAAGCTTGCCCAGGACGTTGCGCCTTGACTGCTCCAACAGCGCCCAGAAAGATAGAACGCGCATCCCTGTGTTCCACGCCGTTCGTGGATGGGCCGGCATTGGTCGCAGGGAGACCCAACGGCTCCAGCAGCGTTTCGGCGATTTGCTGACGGGTAATGCCTTGCGCGTCCAGCTCCGGCAGCACCTTGAGGAGGGCTTTGATCGTCGGCGCAAGCAAACCCCCGAAGTCCGGGGAAGCCCCGAAGCGCTTGCCCCGTGTTCCCGGGGCGGGGGCGTGCAGAAATACTACCCGCCTGCGAACCGCGGCCGGCAGCCAATCCTTCAGCACGGCTTGATAGCCGCGACCGGCTCCCTGCAGCGCAGCCTTGAGACCGCTCTCGGTCAATGGTTCCTCGACGAGCTCCGGCACTAGGCGGTCCAGGCGCGCCAGAGGATCGTCGCCGAAGAGCCAGAACGAGGTACCCACCTTCACCCGATGCACTTCCCCCGCGTCTGCCAGCTCGGAGGCGAAAGTGCGGGCTGTCTTGTCGAACGCCTGGTACGGCGTCGGCAATTGCTTTTTGATATCTGCAGGACGCAGCCCGTGCGCGGAACGGATCGTCTCCCGCACAATCTCCCTGAGATCCGCCGGAATCGTGAGCGTCTTGGGCTCAGCCGCCCTCTTCCTTGCCGCCATCGGATCCGGGAGCTTAGCGTCAGGCGCAATTTTCCCGCAAGCACCAATGGCGCCTGTCCTCGCAACGTGCGCGCAGGTGGCTGGCCCCCTTAACTAGAACACGACTCCGCGAGTGCGCTCCGCGGGCGCGCATCTCGGAACCGGAGCGACGGATCCCTCTTGCAGTTCCCGACCTGGCTTCCAGCGATGGTCGAACGCAGGCGTGTAGCCATCGGCTCTCGCGTCGCACTGAGGACAAATGATTGGACCTCCAACGATCGTGATCGATTTCTGCGCTCCAGTCGGACGAACATGCCAATGGCTTGGATTGGCCTGAACAAGTGCGCATCAGACAATTTCTGTCCGATCACGATGCACCAAGAATTCCTTCCTCGGGTCGCAGCTTGATATGACGAGAGCCTGCCATGTCATCAAGCTTCAGCTGGCTCGACCATTCAGACCGCGAGCGGCAACGCATGCTCGACGCGATCGAGCGCCTCGCAGAGAAAGAAACGCGTGACGAGCTCGGGCTCGGAGCGATCCGCGATGGCCTGTCGGACCTGTTCTTCCCGGGGACGAACACCATTCAGACACGAGCGCGGTACTTCCTGTTCGTTCCCTGGATCTACCGCAGCCTCGAAGCGAATGCCGGGAACATCAAGGACCCAGCGGCCAGGGCACGTCGTGATGAGCTCGCTTTGGTCGATGCCCTGTGCCAGTCCGACTATCAGGAGGGAGTCATCGGTGCCCGCGCTCGCCACAAGCTCAAGCGTCTGCCGAGCAACATTTACTGGCTGGGGCTGGGAAAGTGGGGCATCCGCAGCTATCCCGGATCTCAGGACGACTACCACCAACGCCTGAAATGCCCGGACCGATTGGTAAAGGTCTTGGATGACGACTCGGATATCGTCGACGGCTCGCCGCGCCCCCATTGGCATTCTGGGCTGCCCGACCCGCCCAAGGATCTGCTGCAAACGGCCAGTCTTCGCTTGACCCGGGAGGAGGCGAGCTACCTGCGGGAACGCATCCGACACACCTCCGGGGACTCGCTGCTCAGCTATCTCCTCAACGCGCGGTTCCCTATGCAGGGTGAGCTGCCCTGGTTGCACCCAGCCGCTGAATCTTTGCCCTCGCGCTTGGCTGAACCGCTGGCTCACGCGCGGCTTTTCTCCGAAACGATGTACGGCGCCGCGTTGCTCTACAATCTCTTGCTGTTCGAAGCTTCCCCGCCGGGGGACGATCATGAGCAGAATCTCGATATCTTGCGGTCGGAGCTCGCAAGCTGGTGCTCGGAGCTACAAGCCCGAGAGGCGGCGATCGAAGCTTGGGACCGACGTGAGTTCTGGGCGTTGGTGAAGCGGTCTGCGAACGTTCGGGAATCCACGGAGCGGTTCGTGACGTCGTGGTGGGAGCTCGCGACGTGGCGAGACCCGAAGCTCGCCATCGAAAGCCCGGCCGCGCGAGAATTGATCCGCATTCGGGAGCTGCGCTTGAAAGGCAGCCGAGCCCGGCTCGGAAACCTCCGCGCTCTCGAGCGCTGGCAGGGTGCCGCTGGACTCACCCGCTTGAACTACCGATGGGCCGTAACGACGCGGATCGTCACGGACATTCACGCTGGCCTCGGAAAGGAAACGGTCGATGCTGGCGCCGCGTGACCGCAAGACTCTGCTCGCCTCGCTGCGGCCGCCCGAAGGGTTCCGAGTGGACGGCGCGCTGGCGACGACGTTCACGCTCGACCTCACGGCGCTGCTGGTCGCGCCGCTCGCATTCTCGCTGCTCGACATGGCCGCCGACGGCGCCGATCCGGAGCTGGATCCCTACGCGATGCTCCGCGCGGCTCGCGAGCACGCGGAACGCATGGTGGTGTTCTGCGACGCGACGCGCATCTCGGTCCCGGCAAAGTACCGGTCGCTCTTCGTCCATCTAGAGCGCTGCGTGGCCGAAGTCTGCGCACCGCAGGAGCAGGGTGTGTTTCACCCCAAGCTCTGGGTGCTGCGGTTCATCGGACCCGAGGACGCGGTTCACTATCGCTTCTTGTGCGCCAGCCGAAACCTCACCTTCGATCAAAGCTGGGACACGCTACTCACCCTCGACGGTGAGCTGACGACGCGCACCAATGCCATCGCCATGAATCGGCCGCTCAGCGAGCTGGTCTCCAGTCTTCCAAGCCTGGTTCGACCGGGATCCGAGCTGTCTCAGGGGCGCCGCGAGCTCGTGGAGCTGATGGCGGACGAGCTGCTGCGGGTGCGGTTCGAGCTCCCTGACGATGTATCGACCCTTGCGTTTCACCCGCTCGGCATCCCCGGGTATACCAAGTTCAAACGCCCCGAGCGGATCCAGAGAGCGCTGGTCGTGTCTCCATTCGTGGATCACGGCGGGCTCGACCCCTGGAGTTCCAGCGGGGGTGAGCACGTACTCGTGTCGCGCGTCGATCAGCTCGACGCTCTCCAACGAGAAGCGCTCGAGCGTTTCGAGTCCGTCCAGGTGCTCGCGGCTGAACTCGAGCGAGACGAAGACGATCTCGAAGCGGTCGAAGGCTCCGACACCCAGTCGCTTCCCGCTGGACTCCACGCCAAGCTCTACGTCGTCGATGACGGTTGGGATGCCCACGTTTGGACCGGCTCCGCGAACGCCACGAGCGCCGGGTTCACCCGCAATGTCGAGATGCTCGTGCAAATGACCGGCAGAAAGAAGGACATGGGCGTGCAGCGCTTCCTCACGGGCTTACAGGAGATGGTGCAGCCCTCCGCGCAAGGCCCGACCGTGCCGCCCAATGCCATTGAGCGGGAGCTCGAGCTCCGCATGTGCCGGCTGCGTCGACAGCTCGCCGAAGCAGACTGGCTCGCGAGCGTCGGCGCAGCCTCGGGCGACGGCTACCCCGTCGTTCTCACGTGCAAGAAGGCAGCCTGGTCGCCGGAAGAAACCATCCGAGTGCGTCCGGTCACACTCCCCGTCTCCCGAGAGCGATCGCTGTCCAGTGCCAACCCGACCGCTGATTTCGGTCATTGCTCACTCGAAGCGCTGACGAGCTTCTTCGCGTTCTCGGTGACGCTGGAGCAAGACGGGATCCCGCTCCAAGCCGAATTCGTGGTCAACGCCCGTCTCGACGGGTGCCCGGCAGATCGCGAGCAACAGCTCCTGGCCTCTCTGTTCCGGGATCCGGCGCAGGTCCTGCACTTCCTGAGGCTCTTGCTCACGAACGACCACGAAGAATGGCTCGCGAGCGAAGCCGAGCGATCATCGCGCGACGGCGCCAGTGCAGCGAGCAGCGTCTTCGAGGGGGCCTTGCTCGAGCGGCTGCTCAAGGCGCTGCACCAAAACCCCAGCCAGCTCGACTCCGTCGATCGCTTCATCCAGGAGCTGTCCGGTACGGAATCTGGCCGCGGACTCGTCGAGGAGCGCTTCCGAAAGCTCTGGGGACCGATCTACGCGGCGCGAAAGGCACTGATCGGGGGCGTGCAATGAATCTCGATGAGATTGCCAAGGAGGCCCAAACCGCGCTTCGTCAACTGAAGGACTTCCAGCGCGCCACCGTCGATCACGTGTGCTCGCGGCTGTTCGACGCGACCGGCTCAAGGCGCTTCCTCGTGGCCGACGAGGTCGGGCTCGGAAAGACGATGATCGCGAAAGGCGTCATCGCCCGGAGTATCGAGCAGCTCCGCGAGAAGGTGGATCGTCTCGACGTGGTGTACATCTGCTCGAACGGCGACATCGCGCGCCAGAACCTGAACCGCCTCGCGATCAAAGGAGCCGAGTGGATACCTGGTTCACGGCTCACCCTGCTCGCCAGACAGGCGGCCCAGTTCAAGGCAATGAACTTCGTTTCGTTTACGCCGGGGACCTCCTTCGACGTCGATGACGGACTCGGACACGCCGACGAGCGCATCCTCCTGTACCAACTGCTCGCGCAGGCGTGGGATCTGGGTTCCGGTGTGGCCGCGATGAACGTGCTCGCGGGCTACGTCGATCCCGAACGCTTTCGCAATCGAGTGCGGAACGCCGCCCCCTTGAAGGGCAGCCATATCGAGTCGCTGCAGCAGCAGCTCTCCGCTGCCAGCGACCTTCGGCATGAGTTCCGCGAGATCTCCGAGCACTACCCCACGGCGCGCAGTAAGCCGGCTCTCGAAATCAGGAAGCGCCGGCAGAGCCTCGTCGGAAAACTGCGGGTCCTCCTGGCCAAGAGCTGCATCGCGCTCCTCGAGCCGGACCTGATCATCCTCGACGAGTTCCAGCGGTTCCCTCACCTCATCGAGGGTGAATCCGAGGCGAGCGATCTGGCACGCGCGCTCTTTGATTGGCCTGAGGCGCACGTGCTCCTGCTCTCGGCGACGCCTTACAAGATGTACGCAACGGCCCACGAAGCGGACTCGTCGCAGCACTACGTCGAATTTCTCAAGACCTTGCGGTTCCTCGAACGCCGCCCGCCCGAGGATCGCAGCCACGCGGCCCTGCTCGATCGCTACGGCGCGGCCGTCGCGAACGTCGCCGAATCCGGAGGCGAGCTTCGCCTGGAACAAGCCCGGAAGGCCCTGGAACAGCGCCTTCATCAGGTCATGGTGCGCACCGAGCGCCTCGCCGCGACGGCCGATCGGAACGGCATGCTCCGCGCGGTCCAAACCGGCGCCGATCTGCACGATGGCGACGTGCTCGACTACGTCGCGCTGCAGCGCGTTGCACAGGCCGTGGACCGCCCCGAGAGCATGCTCGAATATTGGAAGAGCAGCGCCTTCGTCCTGAACTTCATGGATCGCGCCTACAAGCTGAAGAATGACGTCACGTCCGCCGCGTCCGATGCGGCGTCGCGACCTGCCGTAGCCAAGGCGCTCAGCACCTCACGCACCGCGAGCTTCCCGTTCGAGCGCTACGACGCTTACGAGCCCGTCGCCCTCCCCAACGGCCGCCTCCGGTCGCTCGTGCGCGACACGGTTGGCAGCGGCGCTCATCGGTTGTTGTGGGTCCCTCCGTCCTGCGCCTACTATGCGCCAGAGGGAGCCTTCGCGGAGCCGCAGCTCCAGCGTTTCACCAAGCGCTTGGTCTTTTCGTCCTGGCGCTTCGTACCTCGCGCCATCGCGTCGCTCTTGAGCTACGAAGCCGAACGCTGCATGGTGGGCAAGAGCGGCGCGGGCTCGAACACACCCGAGGCACGCCGCCGCCGTCGTCACGCCCTTCAGTTCACGCGGGCAGAGGGCGGCGGCCCGGGCGCCATGACGAGCTTGGCCCTGCTCTACCCGAGTGTCTACCTCGCGCGGGCGTGCGACCCCGTGCAGCTCGCCGCCGACACCCCGAGCAGTGATACGCTCCCCACGCTCCGAGACACGCTCGAATCCGCGGCAGCTCGAATAGAGATGGGTCTCCGGCGTCTGCCGCCGGGCGCCGATGCCGGCCCCATCGACGAGCGTTGGTATTGGGCCGCGCCGCTGCTCCTCGACGCCACGCTCGAGCGCGATGCCACTCGCCTCTGGTTCCAGCAGGAGGACCTCGCCACCCATTGGGCCTCAACCGACGACGACGAGCAGACGGGCGCGACTCTCGACCCCGAAGCCCACGAGCGGCTCTGGGCCCTGCACGTCGAACGCGCACGCGACGTCGCGCTCCACGGAATCGAGCTCGGGCGCCGCCCTCCGGATCTGGCGACCGTGCTCGCCGAGCTCGCGCTCGGTGGCCCCGGAGTCGTCCTACTCCGCTCCATGCTGCGCGTCGTTGAGCTCCGCTCCGACGCCCTCGGCGAATCAGGCGGCCAGCTCATCCGCAACGGCGCCGCGCAAGCCGCCTGGGCCTTTCGCACCCTCTTCAACCAACCCGAGGTCGTCGACCTCCTGCGTCGCGAATACCCCGCGCAAACCGAGCAGGCCTACTGGCGCGGCGTGCTCCGCTACTGCGTGGATGGCTGCCTCCAGGCAGTCCTCGACGAATACACCCACGTCCTACGCGACCACCTCGGCCTCACGAGCGGCGACGCCGCCGAGCGAGTTCACGAAATCGCCGTCGAGGTCGCCACCGCTCTCTCCCTTCGCACCGCGAACATCGCCGTCGAAGATCTCGGCCTCAGCGAAGCCGGCCGCACCCTGCGCCCCAAGCCACGCCGCATGCGCTGCCACTTCGCCCTCCGCTTCGGCGACGAGCGCGACGAAGACGGCGAGCTCCAGACCCGCCGCGACTCCGTGCGCAAAGCCTTCAACTCCCCCTTCTGGCCGTTCGTCGTCGCCACCACCTCGGTTGGCCAGGAAGGCCTCGATTTCCACACCTATTGCCACGTCGTCGTGCACTGGAACCTGCCCTCGAACCCCGTCGACCTCGAACAGCGCGAAGGCCGCGTCCACCGCTTCAAAGGCCACGCCGTCCGCAAG
>JALYWZ010000499.1 GCA_030852505.1 Myxococcota bacterium
TGCGCTCGAAGTACGAGGACGCTAGCCCGACGTAGGCACGTGGTCCCGAGCAGGTGTTGACCGTGACCACCATCAAGCGGGCCAAACCCGTGCCTACGTGCAGCACGCGGCCGACAGGTGTACCGCCAGCGTCGGCCGGCTGAGTGTGCACATCGGCGATGGTGGGGTCGAACTCCGTATCGTTATTGCCGCCGCCGTACACGAGCGCCGGGTACCAGCCATTGGGATTGAAGAAGCAGTCCTCGCTGGCGGACACGGCGCGATTGATGAACGCCACCTGCTCGGTGGTGAGCGCCGTACCCGTGCGCTGGTGCTCCGCGATCTCGCCGAGAGCCGTAGCCGTCTCCCGCAGGAACTCGAAGTAGTTGGCGATGCCGCGGCCGGAGTCGCTGTCCGCGAGATCGGGCAAGCCTTCCGTCACCGCTTGCCCGTGCTCGGCAAAGGCGGCGATCGCCCGGTAAAATTCGGGGTACGGATCGACGTAGCCGTCCGGAAATTCGCAAGCTGGAACGTCGGTGTACGATTGCTTCGCGTAGAGCAGCGTGTCGTGGCGAAGCTCCGCCCACGACGCGAGCTGGGTGTTCAGTAGCCGGCGCCCCCAGGCTTCGGTTCCTGCGATCGCGGGCAGGCCCAGCGCGGCCGGTTCGCTCAGGTCAGCGGCCGGGGAGAGCGCGCGCAGCGACGACAGCCAGAGGTTGTAGAGGTTTGCCGACCAGAACTCGGGCTCGTTCGCCTCGACCAGCTCGCGCGTCTTCGCGAGCTCCGGCGCGTAGGCGTAAGTTTGGAGCTCTTCCTGCAACAGGCGTGCTGCCTGATCGTTCTTCAGCGCGCCGAAAGCCACGTCCAGAGGATCGGGCATCAGGCGCATGCCTTGTCGATCCGGGACCCGACCGAAGACGACGTTCGAGAACACGTGTGAATCCACGACGTAGCGCTGTCCGAGCAGCAGAAACGTGGACGAGAGCGGAACCGTGCCCCCCGTGCCGTTCTCGAGGATATGGCCCGAGATCTGCTGCGTACCGTAGCCGCCGTCCACGATCGCCTGCGCCAGGGTTTGATCGTCGACCCTTGCCAGACCCTCGGCCGAATCGAGCCCGAGATCCTCCAGCAACTGGTCGAGCTCCGAGAGCTGCATGTTGTCCGATTCGCCGACGAACGCGCGGATGGTTTCGTCGATGGCGCGATGATTCGCCAGCGCCTGCTCGTCGAACAGCGCCCGCAGAGCGTACGCGAGCTCCAGCTGCCGGCGGCGGAATACGCTGCTACCGTCACTCTCGGTCTCGATCAAGCGCAGATCGGCGAGCCCCAACCAGAGCGTCGCGCGGAAGTAGCGCTCGAGCGGCGCGTTGCCATTCGAACCAGCCCTCGTGTAGTGACCGCGCGGTTTGAACTGGGAGAAGTCGATCAGGCGCTTGCTGCCGAAAAATTCGTACACCTCGACGCCGTCGGCCGCGAGCACGCTGCTGTACAGCTTTGCAATGTCCGCTGCGGAGCCGTTCGCCGCAGGCTCGAGGAGCTCGCCCGCGAGCAGGCTGGCCGCGACCGTGACGTACAGATCCGCGTCCGCAGTCGCGGTGTCGCCGAACTCCTCCGCTGCGCCGGCGGCGAGCCGGCTGCGAAGGCCGTCGAGCAGCTGTCCGAGCCTCGGCACGAGCGAGGCTTCCTCGATGTTCTGCAAGATCTTGTCGTAAGAACGGTGCGTCGCGTTCAGGATCGAGTCTGCCGAAATATACAGCGGCAGGTGCTCCCCGTAGATCGCGGTGTAGCCTTGCGTGAACGACGGGTACGATTGGCGATCCGAAATCACGAAGCCATACACCCCGAGCGCGCCGAGCTCGGACGCTCCGAGCGACAGAGCCGAGCCTTGCACGGTATCGAGACCCACGGCGGTCGTCGGGTCGTAGCCGAGCTCTTCCACGAAGTTCGTTGGGTAGCGGGAGAGCAGCTGTTCTGTGTCGAGCTCGTCCAGCTCCGAAAACGTCTTCTCGAGCTCAGCGAGATCCGCCTCGCGGGGAGAGCTCAGCGTGACCGCGGTGCCTCCGCCGATCGGGGCGCTCGAACCTTGTTTGCCGCCCGTAACCGTTTGCGTGGGAGCCCGGCCGCCGGTGGAACCGCCAGTCGGGAGCGGAACCACGCGGCCCCCACCGCCACCCGAGCCGCTCGGCACCTCGCCCGTTTCTCCTCCCCTACCTGGAGAATGCGGCTCGGGGTTCCCGTCCCCGCCGTACTCCCCGCACCCCACGACCGCTCGGAGCGCGATCAACCCCAACGCCAACGTACCGAATCCGAGTTGCCTAACCATTGCCTTGCTCCCGCTCGAGCGCTGGCAAAGCGATTGTCGTGCCAGCGCCCGCAGCTCCCATTTCAACGAGTTACTCCCGCGCCGGCACAGTCTGGCACAATTTTCGGCGCCGCTGCGGACGCGGTTGTCCGACTGCGCTACGCGCTGCCGAACCGCGTCACGAAGGCGCGGTGCACGTGCAACTTTGAGTCGTCACCCGACAGGATCTCGCTCGGACGGTACCCGGAGCGCACCGAGAGCACGACGATCCGTTCGCCCTCGCTCGCGAACGGAAAGCGCCACTCGCGGTAAGCGAGCACGAAGCCGTCGCCGTCTTTCTTGATGCGGCGGTACGGGTGCGGAGCGGGCCCCAGCGCGAGCGCGCGTTCGACCGCTTCCCGGAGCTCGAGCCCATGCTCCGCTTCGAGAAACCGCAGGCGCGCCTCGGCCGGCTCTGCAAACTCGATCTCGTAGCTCGGTCCGGGATCGCGCGGGCGCTCGGCGGTCTCGAGCCAGCCGGACGAGGCGTCGGGGAATGCGTCCGTGTACGGGATGTACGGCTTGATATCGAGGACCGGCGTGCCCTCGAGCATGTCGAGCTTCTTGATCGTGAGCACCAGCCCTTCGACGGACACGAGCTCCACGGCGCTCATGCCGATCGGATTCGGGCGGTAAGGCGCGCGCGTCGCGAACACACCGCGCCGCTCCACACTGCGCGGCGGTCGCACCTTCGGCGTCCAGCCCTGGTTGTGGTGAAACCAGAACAACACCCAGATCCGACCGAACCCCGCCAGGTCTTCGAGCGCGTGCTCGATCCCACTCTGCGGGTAGAGCTCGATCGTCCCTCCCGCGTCGGACTCGACCGCCTGGCGCGGAGCATCCTGACGCTCGACGAAGGGCGAATGAACGACGCCGATCGGCCGCAACACGAGCTCTTCGGACGCCGCCATCTCAACCCTCCGACCGGTAACGCAACGCTTCGCGATCGTAGGCGTCGAAGCCGAGCAGCGCGCGCAGCTCGGCGAACGGCATCGACCCCGCCGGCGCCTCGTTCTTCGCGAGGGACGCGAGCGCCCCTTGCATCGCCACGATCGAGGCATTCAAGAGCGTGAGCGGATACGCGGCGAGCTTGAACCCGAGCGCGTCGAGCTCCGCATGCGGCAAGATCGGCGTCTTTCCGCCCTCGAGCAGGTTCACGAGCAGCGGCCGATCCACGGCTTCTCGCAGCGCGTGCATCTCGTCGCGTGATTCCAGCGCCTCAACGAACACCACGTCCGCCCCGAGCTCGGCGAACGCGCGCGCGCGCAGGAGCGCTTCCTCGAAGCCGTGCGTGTGCCGGGCGTCCGTGCGCGCCACCAGCACCAGATCCGAGCTCTCGTTTCGCGCGTCGACCACGGCCCTGAGCCGCATCAGGGCTTCCTCGCGCGGCACCACCTGTTTACCCTCCGTGTGACCGCAGCGCTTGGGCGCGACCTGGTCCTCGATCATCATGCCCGCGAAGCCGGCCTGCAGGTAGCCGCGCAGCGTGCGCTTGGCGTTGACGGCGTTGCCGTAGCCGGTGTCCGCGTCGCCGATCACCGGGATCTTCACGGCTGCGCACAGGTTCCGGCCCTGATCCAGCATCTCGCCGTAGGAAATCAGCCCCGTGTCGGGAGCCGCGATGCGCGCCGCGGACACGCCGAAGCCGCTCATGAACGTGAGCTCGAAGCCCGCGAGCTCCACGAGCCGCGCCGACAGCGCGTCGAAGCAACACGGCATCGGCAAAAGCCCGGGCCGCTCGAGCAGCTCTCGCAAGCGCGCGACCGGTGCCGTCATCGTCCCTCGCCGAGCACTCGCAAGAACTGCTCGCCGTAACGCGCGAGCTTGGTCAGGCCGACGCCGCTCACCGTGAGCAGCTCCGCCTCGCTGGTCGGCTTGCGCTCGGCCATCGCCAGCAGCGTCGCGTCCGTGAACACGACGTAGGCGGGCACGCCCAGATCCTCGGCGAGCTTGCGCCGCAGCTGCTTCAAGCGCTGGAAGAGCTCCTCGTCCGAGCCGGCGAGCACCGGGCGCTCGGGCGCCACCGAGCTCCGGTCGCGATCGCGCTCGCGGTCGCGCTTGCTCCCTCGCTTCGGACGTCGCTCGACGATCCGGCGCACGGCCGTGTCCGTGCAGCGGTCGCACGACTCTCCGCACGCCGGGATCACCTGCTCGAAGTAGCCGACCAGATTCTGGTGACGGCAGCCCTCGGCCTCCGCCAGGCGAAACACCTCGCGGGTCTGCGCGGACTGCCGCGCGATGAGCTCCGCGTCGTCTCCCTGCGACGTCATCCGCTCGTAGGCCATGACATCCGACCAGGAATAGAAC
>JALYWZ010000500.1 GCA_030852505.1 Myxococcota bacterium
CACCTGGCGGGAGCTCGGGTGGCGCGATCGCCGGCGGACAACCGCCTGCCACGACGGCGCCTGCGGCAGATTCCAGCGCGCGCTGCACGTTCGGTGCTCCTTCGCGCGCGGGCGGTGCCGAGGCACGAGCGATGCTCGGGGGGTTGCTCCTGCTATCGGCGGCGCGCCTCCGCCGGCGTGTCTCGCGTCACGGCGAAAGGCGAGGCTCATGAGCCACTGCGGTGCGGTATCCAGTGCGCGCTGGGCTGTCGCGGCCGTGTGGCTGGCAAGCGCGACCGCCTGCGGACCGCAAGCTCCGCAAGAGTCAGCCCAGCCGGTGGACCAGGGCGTTCCAGCTCCGAGCGGCGGCAGCGGCGGCGTTGGCGGTGCGCCGAACGCGGACGCTTGGTCGAGCCTCCCGCCCAACCTGCACACGGACGTCGAGCTCGCCCCGCTCGGCGTGCGCGAGGCGACTCGCACGCGCATCTGTGAGCGGGCGCGCGGCGACCAGTTCGCCAAAGCGTTGTGCGGGGCAGGAAACCGCCCGCAGATTGCGGATCTCGCGGGGCTGCTTGCTCTCGCCGGCCTCGACCAGCAGCGCGCGTTCGCGCTGACCGGGAACTCGACCTCGCTCGTTTCGATGAGCGTCTCGGCGATCAACCCGCGCATCCTGGTGTTTCCGCGGGTCGCGGACGGCGCGCCGCGCCCGCCAAGCCTGACCAGCGTCGGTTTCGTGCGCGGCGAGCAATTCGTGGAGATCGTCAGTCGCGACGAGCTCACGGACGAGCTCAACTTTTACCTGCTCGCGTTCGAACAGCCTTGCAGCTACCAGCCGGACGGCTGCGATCTGGCGAGCCTGCTCACCGAAGAGATCGAGCACGGCTGGACCGCTTACAGCGTTTACGATCACGACGATCTCGAGCGCACCTCCTTCGATTGTCTGTCGTGCCACCAGCCGGGCGGGCACGGTACGAAGCGCATGCTGCGCATGCAGGAGCTCTCGGCGCCCTGGATGCACTGGTTTCCACAGCGCTTCGTGCAACGGACGGAGTCGGATCGCGTGCTCGGCGCGCAGTTCGCCGAGGCCCACCGCAGCGATGCGCAGTACGGTGGTGTGCCCATCGCCACCATCACCAACGCGCTCGGCGAGGGCAGCGGGGCTCAGCTCGAGGCGCTGCTGCGCGCGGAAGGCTTTGCCGAGCAACCGAACCCCTTCGACGCCCACATCGCCGCCGAGATGAAGAGCGGACCGAGCGCGACCTGGCAATCGCGTTTCGACGCGCACTTGCGCGGTGAAGCCATCGCCGTGCCCTTCCCCTCGATCGATGTCACGGATACGGCTCTCCGAACATCTGCCGTCCAATCGTACCTGGGCGTGGTCGAAGGTGGCGCGCCGCGCGAGAGCCTGATCGACCTGCGCCGGGTCTTCTCCCAGGACGCGGAGCAAAAGCTCAGCTTCGTTCCGCAGCCGGGAGCAGACGGGCGCGCCGTTCTGCAGCAGATGTGCGCGCGTTGTCACGACGGGCGCGGCAACCCGGCGTTGCGGAAGAACCAATTCAACGTGCTGCGGCTCGCCGAGATGCCGCGCGCCCTCAAAGATCTGGCGATCGAGCGCATCTATTCGGAGACCGCGGTCATGCCCCCGAAGCGCGCCGGTTACCTCCCGCCCGAGGCCAGGGAAGCCGCAAAATCGGAGCTCCGGAAGTAGCGTGCGGCGCCGAGCTTTCTGGACCAGCCTGGGTCGAAGTGCGCGTCACGGCGCTCGTTCGCAGATGTACGGCACCTTGAGCGAGCACGCGCGGTCGTTCCAATCATCCGCAGGGGTGAGCGCGAGACAGCGCTCAGGATCCGGCGAAGTCGTGCTCTCGTTGTTTGGCTCTCCGCCCTTCCAGAAGCTGAACGCGCCGGGCTCCGTGACCCCGTCGGGACCGCCGCGCCAGAAGACCGCGCCCGACGGCCAGCTCCAGACCAGCGCGTCGTCTCGCCTGCCGCCCAGCCACCAATCCCCGAGCATCACGCTTTCCGAGCGCGCGGCGACGAAATCGTTTTCTTCTCGGGACTCGATCGCCGCGAGCGTGGCGTCCCGGCGCGCGCAGTCCGCGGCGGCTTCCGCGTTGTCTAGCCGTTCAGGACATACCAGGTATTCGCGCGACGCCGACGTGAACAGCTCGCACGGCGAAAGGCCTGGGTCGCCGCCCGCGCCGCCACCGCCGACCAACACCGTGGGATCGAGCGTGGTCGTGCAAGAGCACGCCGCGAACGCGGACAGCGCGAGCGCGAACCGCAACAAGCCGAGCCCTTTCAGCGTGGTGAAGTCTGCGAAGCCGCGGGTCTCGAAGCGCATGCGCTGGAACCCGAGAGATGCCACACGGCTCGGCAGTTGGATGCAAATAATCGCCTCGAAAAGCCCGGGCGCGCTCCGTAGCCGGGGCCCCTGCTAAGATGGCCGCCGTGCCTCGGATGCGCACTTCCACCGAGCCGCAGCCGGCGCCGCGGGTCGACGCAGCCCGGCTCCTGCTCGTGCCGCGTGAGGCGAGCGAGGCGCAGGTCGTCTACGAGCGAGTGGCGCCAGTCGTCAATCGCATGGTCTGGATCTACCTCGCGACCGATCCCGAGCGCGACGACATCGCACAGGACATCTTCGTGGCGATCGCGCGCCGGCACGCCGCCGTGCGGGACCCGTCGCGGCTCGAGGCCTGGGCTGCGAGCGTCGCCTTCAACACGATCTGCCACGCCTTTCGCCGGCGCAAGCTCCGGCGCTGGTTCTCGCTCGAGCTCTTGCTCGAGAGCGAGCAGCCCCGCTACGAAGCCGATCTCGAAGGGCGCGATCTCGTGGCCCGCGCCCAGCGCATCCTCGAGAAGTTGCCGCTCGCGCAGCGCATGCCGCTGACCCTCGAGCTCTTCAGTAACTCGAGTCAGACGGAGATCGCCCGGCTGTGCGGCTGCTCCGAGCGCACGTTGCGGCGGCGACTGCTCGCCGCGCGCGAACGCTTCTCGCTCCTCGCCCGGCGCGATCCAGCGCTCGCCAGCCGGCTCGCGGACGGCTCGCCGGAGGCCCGAGTCGATGACTGACCTGGACGCTCTCGCAAAGGCGCTCCGCAAGGAGCTCGGCAAACCGCCCGAGGCGTGGCAGAAGGCGCAGCGCGAGCGCATGCGCGAGGTTCTCGCAACGAAGCCCGAGCGCCCGCTTCTCGTTCGGCTCGCTCCGGTGCTCGCGCTGTCGCTCGTGGCCGTGTGTGCGCTGCTCTGGTTCGGCGTCTCGCGCCAGCACACCGAGGCCGGCCAAGCGTCGCTTCCGGCGAACGACCTCGCCGCGCCGATCCGCTTCGAGGACGGCAGCAGCATCGTGCTTGCCAAGGGAGGGCGCGGACGTCTGAGCAGCGGGGAGACCACGGTGCGTTTCGAGCTCGAAACCGGCCGGGCCGATTTCGACGTCGTGCCGAACCAGAAGCGAAAGTGGACGATCACCGCGGGAAAGAACGAGGTGACGGTCGTCGGTACGCGCTTCAGCGTCTCTTACGAGCCGTCCGGCGCGTTCGAAGTCGGTGTCGAACGCGGCGTCGTCTCCGTGCGGGTGCCGGAGCGACGGGCGAGCGTCGAGCTCAAGGCGGGCGACCACCTGCGCGGCGGTCCAGGCCGGATGGAAGTCGTTCAAGGCGCGGCGGTCGCGGCCGAGCCGGCAGCAGGAGAGCGTGTCCCGGACGAGGCGCTCGAGCCCACGCCCGAAGCGTCGGCTTCGGTGGCTCCGGTCGCCCCCGCTTCGAGCGCGCCGCCGCAAAGCGCCGAGTGGCGCGACCGTTACCGAGACGGCCAGTACGCCGAAGCGCTCACGCTGCTCCGTGCCAGCCGCGCAGCCGAGCGCCTCGAGAGCCTCGGACCGCGGATGCTTGCGGACATCGCGGACGTGGCCCGTCTGGGCGGCGATCTCAAGCTGGCCGCGCGCGCCCTCGGCGTGCTGCTCCGGCAGTATCCGCGGGCCAGCGAGGCGCGTGACGCCCAGTTTCTGCTCGGGCGCGTGCACGCGCTATCCGGTGATCGCGGCTCGGCCATCCGGGCTTTCGAGTCCTACCTCGAGACCGGGAGCTCGAAGCGTTACGCGAATGAAGCCGCTGGCCGCCTGATGGAGCTCTACACCGAGCGCGGCGACACCGAGCGGGCCCGCGCGATGGCAGAGCGCTACCTCACCAGCGCTCCCAACGGCCCTTATCGCCGACTGGCGCTCTCGCTGACGCGGTAAGGGGCGTCGGATCGCTGTCATGGTCGGGCCGCGCCGCTCGCTTCTTCACGCCGCAGTCGCGCTCTCTCTGCTCGGCTGGACGGGGGACGCCCTGGCGGACGTGAGCGTCTCGCTTCGCTATGAGTCCGCCGCCGAGCTCGAGCACGCCCGGCGCATCGCCTCGGAGCTCGCGAGCGAAGGCTACGCCGTCGATCTCGGTGACACGCCCGAACCCTCTCCTTGCGATCAGAACGCTCAGCGCCTTGCCAGCACCCCGGGGGACGCGAAAGCGTGGATCCGCCTGGCACCGGATCCGGCGGACGCCGAACGGGTCGTCGCCTTCATCTGTTTTCTGGGAGCGCAACCGTTGCTTCAGCAGGCGGTGCCGAGCGCGCCGCGCTCGAACGGTGAGCAGCTCGCGCTGGCC
>JALYWZ010000501.1 GCA_030852505.1 Myxococcota bacterium
GCCCGCGCCCGCGCCCGCGCCCGCGTCTCCGAGCTTGCCGTTCCAGGCCTTTCCTCAGCTCAGCCGCGCAGCGCGCGCCTTCGACGAGCTCGCTCGCGGGGTGCGCCGCGAGCCGGTGCGGGTGTTGTGGCTCGGTGACTCGCACACCATGGCCGATCACCTGACGGGCGCCGTGCGCAGCGCGTTGTTCGAGCGCTACACGCCGGGCGGGCCCGGTTATCTGCGGCTCGGCCTATCGCCGACGCGTCACGAGCATGCGAAGCTCACGCGCATCGGCCTCGGTTACACCGAGCCGAACCCGCCCTCGCGAAGGACCCGGCAGGGCGACGGGATCTTCGGCCTCGGCGGGATCCGCGTGTCCGTGCCGGAGAGGTCCGCGCTCAGGTTGACGATCGCGCCCGGCAGCGTGAGGGGTCATGCGCACTACAGCTTGCTCTTCGATCTACCGCCGAGCGCGCGCTTCATCGCCAAGCTCGGCAAAACGACGCGCAGCGTGTCGAGCAGCGCCGACGGCGTGAAGCTCGCCGGTACGCCCGTGCTGCGCCTCGAGCTCGAGGGGGAGCCGAGCGACGCGCTCGAGGTCGAGGTCGTCGCGGGAGCGCCGCGCTTTTACGGCGCGATCGTCGAAGGCACCGAGCCCGGCGTGGTGCTCGACGCGATCGGCATCGACGGCGCGCGCGTGGCGACGGCGCTGGCCTGGGACGCAGCGGGCTTCGAGGCCGAGGTCGCGCTGCGCAAGCCGGATCTGGTGGTGATCGCGTTCGGCACGAACGAAGCCTTCGACAACGTACGCGTCGAAAAATACGAGCCCGAGCTCGAGCGGCTGCTCGAGCGCTTTCGTCGCGGTGCGCCCAACGCCGATTGTCTGATCCTGGGCCCGCCCGACTCGCTCGCCAGGGACGGGACCCCGGCGCGCCGCGTGCCGGAGATCTCGGTCGCCTACGCCCAGACCGCGCGGCGTAGCGGCTGCGCGTTCGTGAGCGAGCTCGCGCTGATGGGGGGCTTCGGCAGCTTCGCCACCTGGCAAGCCGAGCGCCCGCCGCTGGCCTTCGCCGACGGCTTGCACCTCACTCGGCGCGGTTATCACCGGCTCGGCGAGCTGTTGATGGGCACGCTGTTCGACGGCCCCGCAGCGAGCGCGCCGGTCTCGAGCCGCTCGCGGTAGCGCTTCATCAGCGCGCGATACACCCACGTGCCGATCACGTCGGCGCCGACGGCCGTCGGGTGGGTGAGGTCGGCCTGGCCGAGCTGGCGCTTCACCCAAATGGCCATCGACCCGGGGCCGCCCATCGCCGTGTACGTGTCGAAGAAGCCGCAGCCCAGGCGCTCGGCCGCGCCGCGTTGCTCCTTCAAGATGCTCGGGATCACCGCGATGCCGATCAGCTCGTCGCCGCGCTTGGCCGCGCGATCCATGGCGCCGATCACCAGGCAGCTCGACTCGGGGAGCGCCTTCTTGCCCTGCTCGATCACCGCCTCCATCGTGCGCCGGTAATCGGCCATCGGATACAAGAACCCGTCGCCGCTCTCGTTGGCGCCGAACTGATAAACGATCAGATCCGGCCGCCGCCACCTGAGCTGCTCGGCCCAGTGCGCGTCGTCCTGCTGGTCCAGAAACCGGAGCCGCGCCCCCTGAATGCCCAGCGCGTCGAGCACGACGCCGGGCCGATCGCGCTCCATCACCACCCCGAACAGACGCGAGCGACCACGTGCGGTCTGGATTTCGAGCTGGTGCGGACCGTCGGGGACGTCGAGCTCCGCGACCTGGACGCGCTTTTCCGGAGCCGCCGTGTCGATCTGCCGCTCCGGCTTGCCGTCGACGCGCACCTCGAAAGCGCCGCCGTTCGGCTGCGCGAGGTACGAAATCGAAAAGCGCGAGACGGCGCGCCCGTAGTCGCCGCTGCTCGCGGTCCCGAAGCGCGCCAGGGCGTTCTTGTCCGCCGTGAACGACACGCAACCGAGCCCGTACATCCCGTCCGGAGCCAGCGGCCCGACGATGCGGCTCACGTTCCAGCCCACGGTTGCGTAGCGTTCGACGTCAGCGTGGGAGTAAGCCGGCCAGGCGTTGGCGATCAGCATGTAGCCGTGGCCGGAGTCGCCGAACTTCTCCTGCAGCCGCCGGCGCAGCGTCGAGGATACGTAGTCGCTGACCACGATCGAATCGCCGAAATGGGCGATGCGCGTGACAGCTCCCGCTTGCTTCAGGCGCGTGCGCTCGAGCGCTCGGAAAAAACCGTCGAGCGCCGCGCCGCTCGGGTCCACGATCGGGACCTTCGGCTCCTTGTCGAGAAAATCGGGTAGACCCGCGCCCGGTGCCGCCGCGATCGGCCCTTGCGCGGCCGTGGTGCCCTCCGGAATGCGGCCATCCCCGTGGCTCTCGGTTCGGAGCTCCGCTTCGCCGGTGGCGAAGGCGCTCGGCGCGAGCGGGACCTCGCTCTTCGGCTCAGCGGCTTCCGTGGTTCTCGCTCGCCACAGCCGCAGCCGCTCGAGCCCCGGAACCACCTCCACCACGCCGCTCAAGAGCAACACACCCGCAGCCGCCAGCACGGGCCGAGAGAGCAGGACGTCTTTTCCGAAAGCGCGCAGCCGGTCCACGGGGGACCGGGTTTAGCACTGCCAGCCCGGAGTCGCCCCGGTCTTGCGCCTACGGCGCGTCGAACGGATTTTCTCGCACCAGCGTCGTCGGCTCGGACGACTTCGGCTTTTCCGTAGAAGCGGCGGGCTTGGGATGCGGCTCGTCTTGCTCGTTGAAGTCGGACGCCTGAGCCGGCTTCTTCGGCGCTTGCTGGGACGACGAGGGCGACGGCGAGCGCACGACGGCGCGCGGCAGATCGGCGATGTCGACGGCTTCTGCGCTCAACGTGTTCAGGCGATCGTTGGCTCGCTGGCGGCGCGCCGAATCGATGCTCGGCGTGCGCGCGATCTCGTCGTAGAACGCGCGCTTGTCGGCGGGGTGCGTGGCCTTGTCGGCGAGGTCGAACAGGTGGTCCGCGTAGGCCGCCTGGATCGCGCGGAAATCGGGGGAGCTGCGCGCGGCCGAGCCGAGCGGGATCTCGCCGGCTTTCTGCTGCGCGCCTCGGATGTTGCCCTGCTTCAACAGCTGCCGCGCTTCGGCGAGGGTGCGCGCGGAGGCCTCGACCACGTCATCGGGCGTGCTGATGAGCTCGTTGGTGGTGCGGCGCGTGAGCGACACGCCGATCAGCACCGCCACCACCGCCAGCACCGCCACGCCCACCGAGATTTTGATCGCGAGCGAGGTGGACGAGACCGGAATCAGCGACTCTTCGGCTTCACGGCGCCGGGCCGCGGCGCTGGCGGCGATCAGCTGGCTCTCGTCCATGCCGGGCATGTACGTGTCGCCGGCCACGATCAGCTTCAACACCACGTCGCCGAGCTCGATCACGTCGCGTGAATCCAGGAAGCTGCGGGGGAGCTCGACGCCGTTGACGCGCACGCCGTTGGCGCTGTTCTTGTCGGCGATCTCGTAGCGGCCGTCGCTGACCGGCGTGATCTCCGCGTGAACGCGGCTCACCGACTGGTGGTTGATCGAGATGTCGCACTCTTCTCCCCGGCCGACGAGCAGCCGCTTTTGCGCGAGCGGGTGCTCGGTCCCCGGGGAGGGCCCGACCAGCACCACCAGCCGATCCACCGACACGCCGAGGCTCGGCGTCGTGCGCGATGCCGGGATCGTCGCGCCCCCGCGGTCTTGCGCGGTGATGCGCGAGTCGTCCTCGACGATCAGCCGATAGTCGCCGACCTGGATCAGGTCGCCGTGCACGAGCTCCTGCGTGTCGGCGACGCGCTGGCCGTTGATGTAGCAACCGTTGTAGCTCTGAATGTCGGTGAGGGCCCAGGCCTCACCCCGGCGTTCCAGGCGCGCGTGCTTGCGCGAAATGTTCCGCTCCGTCAGCCGGATCGCGTTGGCTTCAGCGCGACCCACGCTGTAGTCGTCGCGAACGAGATGAACGACCGTGCGTTTGGCTTGGTCGTCCTCGATGGTGAGCTTCCACATCGAAACGCTTCACGGAGTCTAGTCAGTAATGTCCCGAGCGCCCACCCCGTCGAGCGAGCGCCCGAACGCGAACAGCGCCTCGTGGACCCTCGGGCGCGCCTCGCGGATGGCCGAATTCAGACGGTTCGGGCAGACGCGGTTGGTCAGAAGTACCGTGACGGCGTCGGCCACCGGGTCGCACCAGACGCTGGTCCCGGTGAAGCCGAGGTGACCAAAGGTGAGCGGGCTGGCGCTCGGCCCCGCCGACGACCCGGTCTCGGATTTGCCGTCGAAACCCAGCCGCAGCGTGCCGCCCGGCCGTTCGCGAACCAGCCGCAAGAACGTCGTGCGCGACAGAAACCCGCCGCTGCGCTCGGCTGCCGCGTCGAGCAGCGCCGTACCCAGCCACAGGACATCGGAGACCCGGCCGAACAGACCGGCGTGTCCCGAGACGGCGTGCCCGGACATCGCCCAGGCATTTTCGTCGTGCACGACGCCGCGCACGAGCCCCCCACGAAACGGAACCCGCTCGGTCGGCGCGACCCGCTCCCAGAACTGCTCGCCGGCCGACAACCAGCGGCGCGCCGACGTGGCTCGCGACCCGATCGGCGCGCAGACCTCACGGGCCAGGAG
>JALYWZ010000502.1 GCA_030852505.1 Myxococcota bacterium
CGTCGAGCTCGTCATCGCCGCTCTGCGCGCGATCATCGCGATCGCGATCAGCATGCTCATCGCCCCGGTGCTCCCGTGGGCCGACCGCCGCCAGAGCGCGATGGTCCAGGACCGCGTCGGCCCGAACCGCGCGGTGATCTGGCTGCCGACGCCGCTGGCGCAGGGGTTGGCCGTGCTGCCGGCGATCGCCGTGGCTGCCGCGCTTCCCGCCTACGTGAAGTTCAACGCCGAGCTCCGCGAGTCGGCGATCGGCGGCGCGTCCCTGGTGATCAGCCAGCTGGCGATCTTCTTCGTCTGGTTCACCGCGCTCGCGATCGCGGGCAAGGTTCGAAACCGCGGCATCCGCAACAGCTTCGACGCGTTCCTGGCTGGTTTCGGCGATCCGCGCCGGATCGTCTACGCGGGCTTCGCCGCCCACGCCGTCACGCTCGCGCTGGGCGCGTTCTTCCGCAACACCTCCACCGGTGACGCGCTGGCCCAGGTCGGCGTGTACGGCGGGGCCGCGGTGTTCTCCTTCGCCGTGCTGTTCGGCGCCGGATACGCCGCGTACAGCATTCGCCACGAGCCGCGCGTCGGCCTGCGCTTGATCGGTCTGCTCCACCCCGCGGCCGACGGTTTGAAGACCCTGTTCAAGGAAGACTTCATCCCGCCCAAGGCCGATCGCTTCTTGCACAGCATCGCGCCGCTGATCTCGTTCTTCCCGGCGCTGGTCGTGCTCGGTGTGGTGCCTTTCGGCGACACGCTCTGCTTCGGCGTTGACGAAAACGGCGGCTTGTTGCTGTCCGAGCTGATGGCCTTCGTGCCGAAGGAGGGCGTGTGCACCGAGGGCGCGCTGCCGCTCGGCGTGATCGACCTCAACGTCGGCGTGCTCTACTTCTTCGCCCTGGCCGGCACCGGCATCGTGGGCGCGGCGCTCGCCGGTTGGGCGAGCGACAACAAATACAGCTTGCTCGGAGGCCTGCGCGCCGCAAGCCAGATGGTCTCGTACGAGGTCACGATGGGCCTGACGCTGATCGGCGCCTTCATGATCTACGGCAGCCTGCGGGTGGACGACATGATCCGCTGGCAGGTGGAGAACACCTGGGGCGTGTTCGTGCAGCCGCTCGGCTTCGTGATGTTCTTCGCGGCCGCGGTGGCCGAGTCCAAGCGCATTCCGTTCGACTTGCCGGAAGGTGAGAGCGAAATCGTCGCGGGCTACTACACCGAGTACGCGGGCATGAAGTTCGCGATGTTCTTCTTCGCCGAGTACATCGCGGTCGTCACCTCGAGCGCGCTGCTCGCGGCGATCTTCCTCGGTGGCTGGCACCTTCCGTTCATCAACCGCGCCGGCCTCGAGATCGCGATCGGCGATACCGTGTACTTTACCCAGCAGCTGCCCCACGCCCTGGTGGTGGTGATCGGACTGCTCGGCTTCATCCTGAAGACGATCGCTCTCTGCTGGGTGCAGCTCACGATCCGCTGGACGCTGCCGCGCTTCCGCTACGACCAGCTGATGCGCCTCGGCTGGCGAAAGCTCCTGCCGGCCTCGCTCGCGAACATCCTGCTCACGGGGATGCTGATCCTGCTCGTGCAGGGGGCCGGGGCGAAGTTCCAGCGCGGCCTCGAGGTTGCCGCCGATCTGACGATGTTGGCGGTCGCGTTGCTCGGCATCTACGCCCTGGTCCAGCTCGTGCTGTTCCTGCTCAAGCCGCCGAAGAAGCGCCGGCTCTACGCGCCGAGCTCCGCGCAGTTCGCCGCCGCGATGGGCGGCACGCGCAACGCACGGATGCAGGCTTAATTCCTTAGGAACCCGGATATTCAATGAGTCAGAGCAACCAACCGCTCGGTCCGAGAAAAGTCACCGGCAAAGCCGTCGCACGGCCCAAGCGCGGCGCGGGCGTGCAGACCTACGTGCCGGAGATCGCCAAGGGCCTCGCGATCACGATGCGCCACTTCTTTCAGAACACGAAAGAGATGGCGCTCGGGCAGCGCAATGATCCGACGATCGAGGCCATCGACGACGGCGTGAACACCATCAGCTATCCCGAGCAGCGCCGCCCGTACCCCGCGCGGTTCCGCGGCGTGCACCGTCTCACGCATCGCGAGGACTCGTCGCCGCGCTGCGTGGCCTGCCTGTGCTGCTCGACGGCCTGCCCCGCGCAGTGCATCCACATCGAGGCCGGCGAATACCCCGAAGGGGATCCGCGACGCGGCTACGAGCGCTTCCCGAAGCGCTTCGTGATCGACGAGCTGCGCTGCGTGTTCTGCGGGTTCTGCGTCGAGGCCTGCCCCTGCGACGCGATCCGCATGGACACCGGCATCCACGCGCCACCCTACGACTCGCGCGATCAGTTCATCTACGAGCGCGATCTGTTGATGGGCTTTTCGGGCCGCGACGGCTCGCACGGGACACAAAACCCGCGGCACGAGCCCGGCGAAGCCACGCATCCCGGCATCGACCGCAAGAAGCACTGAAGCGCGGGCGCCGTGCCGAGATCGCGGAACTCGAGCCCGGCGCCGTGGCTGCTCGCCGTTGGCGCGCTGCTCTCGGCGTGCGGCGGCGGTCGTTCGAGCCTCGACGTTGCGCCCGGAAAGCCCGTCCGCGAGCCGGCTCCTGCTGCGCCCGCGCCCGAACCGGTGGCCGACGATCCGGCACAGCGGCGAGTCTGCGTCTTCGACTACGATCTCACCCTGAGCAGCAACCGCTGCCAGAGCGCCGAGGGCGATCCGGCGCTCGCCTGCCGCGAGAACGTGTGCATCACCTACGACTGGTACAGCCAGTGCCTGGGCGTTGCGGCGCGTGAGGCCGTGGCGGAATGCGTGAAGCGCGGCGCCTTCATCGGAATCTCGAGCCACGCCAACGTCGACTACTGCTGGGCCGACAAGGTCGCGCCGATCATCGCGGAGCGCCAGTTTCCGGAGCTGCTCGACGCCCCCGGCTACGCGAGCCCGGATCACACGCCGAGCTACCCCGCCCTCGACGTGCGCGAGAACTGGAACTGCGAAAACTGCGCGTACACGATGGACGGCGGCGTCTCGAAGCCCGCCGGTATCGGCCGTGTGATGCGGCACTACGGCCTCGATCCGACGTCGGCCGCGGATCGCGCGCGCGTGATCTTCTGGGACGACGAGCCCGGGAACGTCCAGGCCGTGCAGCGCGAGCTGCCGGAGGCGCGGGCAGTGCTCGTGCCGCGCTTCGGCAACCACGGCTCCGACGGCGGCTGCGGGCTGCGCCGCGAAGACATTGCGGCCGGCTGGGCTCCCTGAGCGACTGCGCGTTCAACGCGATCACACGTGCGCGTCTCGGCGCGAAACGGACGCACTTGCGCATCACCTGGACGGCTTTTCTGCGGCATCCGGCGCGACCAGAGGGCCGGCTACCGCTATAGCTTCGCCATCCGCCGAGACCTCAGCGTGACTCCCGCTGGGCCACGATCCAGCGCTGAGCTATGGCTGCAGCACCGGCGCCGACAGTGTTGGTCGAGTGATGGGGATCTCGATCTCGACCTTGTAACCGCCCGCGCGGGAGATCGCGAACGAATAGTCGGCGTCGTATGCGAGCAGTAGCCGCTCCTGAACGCTCTTGAGACCGAAGCCGGTCCCCGAGGAGGTGCTCGGTTTCGAGCCATCGCCGTCGTCGTGCACGGTGATGCAGCAGCGTCTGCCCACGATACGCGCCGATACTCGAACGTTGCCGGGCGTAGTCCGACAGCTGATCCCGTGGCGGACGCTATTTTCGACGAGCGGCTGGATCAGCAGCCCGGGCAGCTGCACGTCGGAGACGTCCCCGTCCGTGGTGACTACGAACTCGAGTTTCGAGCCGAAACGCAGCTTCTCGAGCTCGAGGTAACTCGTAACGACCTCGAGCTCCTGATGGAGGGTGACGAAATCCGTCGCGGTCGTAGTCAAGATGTAGCGATACAGCTGGGCGACCTTGACCAGGGCTTCTTCTGCTCGCTTACCGTCGGTGAGCGCGACGTCGGCGATTGAGCTCAAGGCATTGAACAGAAAGTGCGGGTTGATTTTGGCCTGGTGTGCCTCGAGCTGGAGTGAGTGAAAGCGGGCGATCGCCAGCGAAATCGCGGCCTGTCCGGCGAGCAGATTGACCACCTCGTGACGTGCGTCGTTGAACACGTGGCTGACGTGGTTGTTCTCGAGGTAGGCGATGCCGAGCAGCCGTCCTTGATACAAGATGGGCGAGCACAGGATCGACCGCGGCCGCTTCGTGACTACGTAGGGATCGGAGACGAACATGCCCTCGCGCGCCGCGTCGACCAGCGAGATCGCGCGTTCGGTCCGTGCGACGTAGCGCACGATCCCTCGGCAGAGTCGCTCGCTCTGCTCGAACGGAGCCGCCTCTCCGGTGTGGACCACGCCGGCTTCCGCGTCGGCCTCGCCAGCGACCACTAGTTGTCCGCGGCGCTCGAGAAGCAGAAGGCCGCGCTGGGCAGCAGCATGTTGGATCATGGCCTCGAGCAAGCGCTCGAGCAGGCGGGGCAACAGCATCTCCCCTGCAATCGCCTGGGACGACTTCAAAATCATGAGATAGTCGAGGCCCCCGGGCGCTCCGGGCAACTCGCCGCTAGCGTCGGCTTTCGCCGCCATCCACGCAAAGTGCTGGGCGTGGTCCTGCTCGAGAC
>JALYWZ010000503.1 GCA_030852505.1 Myxococcota bacterium
AGCGAAGCGCAGACCTTCGACCTCGGCCACGCGCGTCGCGCCCGAGGGCGTCGAGGCTTCGAGGATCAGATCCGCCGTGAGCGAGCGGCCCGCGTCGCGGACCTGGACGCGCGCGCGCAAGCTGCCCACGAGTGGGGACAGGACCCGGAAGCGATCGGCACCGAGCGGCAAGAACACGTCCGACGGCAGCGCTCCGTGCTCGCCACGCGGCGCGGCCAGGGAGCACAGCTGAATCGCCGCGTCGAGCAGCACCGGGTGCAGGCCGTAGCCCGCCTCCAGACCTTGGGGCACGTCGATGCGCGCTTCGGCCGTGCCTTCTCCACGCCGGATCTCGCGCAGGCAGCGGAAGGTCGGACCGAAGCCGACCCCGAGCTCCGCGAAGCGCTCGTAAACGGCCGCAGGCTCGAGCGGCTCGGTCGCGCTCGGCGTCGAGAGCTCGAGCCGTGGCCCCCGCTCCGCGAAGCTTCCGCTGGCGATGAGCTGCCACTCGTCGTCCTCGGCCCCGTCGAGCTTCGACTGATAGAGCTCGATGGTCGGCTCGGCGCCGCTCTTCACCACGGTTTGCCAACGCGTCGCGGCCAGGTCGTTCGCGTACAACGGGCGGTGCATCGCGAAGCCCGTCACGTCGCGCGCCGGCCCCGAGCCGACGGCGGCTGCCGCGTGGAACAGATCGAGCACGGCCGCTCCCGGCACGATCACCTGCTCGAAGATGCGGTGATGTCCGAGCCAGCCTTCGGCGAGCTCCGGGCCACCCTCGTAGATCCGCGCTGCGCCGACCGCCGCCGGGACTCGCCGGCCGAGCAACGGGTGACCCGTATTTTGCCCGCGCCCGCTGCTCGAGGTGCGTGCCAGCCAATGACGTTTGCGCTGCCAGGGGTAGCGCGGGAAGGAAACCACCGAGCCCTGCGGGGCGAGGGCTTGCCAGTTCGGCGATCCACCGAGCTCGTACAGACGCGCCGGGACCTCGAGCAACGTCTCGCGCTCGGGCCGCGTGCGCCGCAAGCTGGCCAGCACCGTGCCGCGCTTCGAACGCGCGTCGAGGCACTCGTTGATCGCCGCCGACAGCACCGGGTGCGGCGCGATCTCGACGAAGACCTGGAAGCCGTCGGCGGCGAGGCTGCCGATCGCGCTCTCGAACCGCACCGTCTCGCGCACGTTGCTGCCGAAATACTGCGCGCCCGGCGGGCTCGCAGCGAGCTCGCCCGTGACCGTCGAGTACACGGGGAGCCGCGCCGGAGCGCTCTGGACCGAGCCGAGCGTCGCCACGAGCTCGTCGCGGAACGGAGCCATCTGCGCGCTGTGGAACGCGTAGTTCACGGGCAGCATCCGGTGCGCGACGCCGCGAGCCGTGAGCGACGCGAGCAGCTCCTCGAGCGCACGCGGCTCTCCGGAGATGACGGAGCTGCGCGGGCCGTTCAGCGCCGCCACAGACAGCCGCTCGCCATACGGGCTCACGCTCTCGCGCGCCTGCTCGGCGGCCAAAGAGACCTGCGCCATGCGCCCGTGGCCGGTCGCGCCCTGCATGATCCGCCCGCGATGCCAGATGATGCGCAGCGCCTCGGCACGACTCAGGACGCCGGCCACGTGCAGCGCCGCGATCTCGCCCGCGCTGTGCCCGACCACGCCGTCGGGACGGACGCCCCAGCTTTCCAGCAGCGCCGCGAGCGCGGTCTGCAGCGCGAACAGCGCCGGCTGCGCGATCTCGGTCTCGCCGAGCCGTGACTCGCCCTCGCTCCTTCCGAGCTCGGCGAGCAGCGACCACCCGGAGAGCGGCTTCAGCAAAGCGTCGCACTCCTCGAGCACCTGCCGGAACACCGGCTCGGCACCGAGCAGCTCCCGACCCATCGCGTACCACTGCGGCCCCTGGCCGCTGAACACGAACGCCACGCGCGGTTCGCTGCCCGCGCTGGGTCCCGACGCCTTCGCGAGAGAGCCCTCGAGCTTCTCCGCGAGCCGTTCCGCGAGCGCCTCCTTCGACGCCCCGGCCACGGCCAGGCGGTGCTCGAAATGCGAGCGACGCCGCGCCGCGGTGAAGCAGAGGTCGTCGAGCGAGGCCGGTGTCTCGCGCAACCACGCGAGGCACGAGGTCGCGAGGGCGCCGAGCGCCTCGGGCGACGGCGCCGACAAGGCCAGGAGCCCTGCGCCCGCACTCTTTTGGGCGCGCGCGGGCAACACCGGCTTTTCTTCCACGATCACGTGGGCGTTGGTGCCGCCCACCCCGAAAGAGCTGACCGCGGCGCAGCGCGGCGCCGCACCCCTTGGCCAGGGCGTGAGCTCGCGCGGGATCTGCAAACGGCTGCCCGCGAGCGAGATGTACGGGTTGAGCTTCTCGAATTTCGGCTGCGGCGGGACGGCCCCGTGCTCGAGCGCGAGCACGGCCTTGATCAAGCCGACCACACCGGCGGCGGCCTCGAGGTGTCCGAGGTTCGCCTTGGCGCTGCCGATGAAGCAGACGCTCGCGTCGGGTGCAGGCTTGCCGACGGTTTCGGCGAGCGCCTCGACCTCGATCGGGTCGCCGAGAGCGGTGCCCGTGCCGTGCGCTTCGACGAAACCGATCCGGCTCGAGTCGAGCTGCGCGCTCGACAGCGCCTCGCGGATCAGCTCGCGCTGGGCCATGCCGTTCGGCGCGGCGAGCACCGTCGAGTGCCCGTCCTGGTTCACCGCCGAAGCGCGGATCACGCCGACGATCCGATCGTCGTCGGCGATCGCGTCCGACAGCCGCTTCAAGACCACGGCGCCAGCGCCCTCGCCGCGGCCGAAGCCGTTGGCGGCGGCGTCGAAGGTCTTGCAGCGCCCGTCCGGCGCCATGAAGCCGACCTTCGACATCGCGACCATCATCGTCGGATTGACGATCAGGGACACGCCGCCCGCCACCGCGAGATCGCTCTCCCCGGCGCGCAGGCTCTGACAAGCGAGGTGCACCGCCACGAGCGACGACGAGCACGCGCTGTCGATCGTGACGCTCGGCCCCCGCAGATCCAGGAAGTACGAGAGCCGGTTGGCGACCACGCTCTGCAAGGTGCCGGTCAGCGTGCGCTCGTCGATGCCCTCGAGATCTCCGAGCTGCAAGAGCGTGTAGTCGTCGTGGTAGCTGGCGACGAACACGCTGGTGCGGCTGCCGCGGAGCCGCTCGCGGGACAGGCCGGCGTTTTCCAGGGCCTCGATCGAGACCTCGAGGAACAGGCGTTGCTGCGGATCCATGCGCTCGGCCTCGCGCGAGAGGATCCCGAAGTAAGCCGCGTCGAAACCTTCCACCTGGTCGAGGAAGCCGCCGCTGCGGGTCAGCATTTTGCCCGGCGCCGCAGGGTCCGGGTCGAACAGGGCGTCGAGGTTCCAACGCTCGGAGGGCACCTCGCGGATCGCATCACGGCCGCTGCTGAGCAGGCTCCACAGCTCCTCGGGTGACTCCGCGCCCGGGCAGCGCGCGCCCATGCCGACGATGGCGATCGGCTCGGCCCGCAGCACCGGCGCCGCGTCGGCCCGCAGCTTCTTGGCCATCAAGGCCAGCTTGATCGCCGAGAGATCGCCGAGACGCTGCTGCGTCATGCGCTCCCTCCGCGCAGCGCGAGCAAGGCCTCTTCGTCGGAGAGCTCGGCGATCTGGCTCAGATCTTCGGGAGCGGTGGCTTCGGCGCGCGGCGCCTGGGCCGGCTCGGCCGGGGGCTCGAGCAGGCCGGCGAGGTAATCGACCATCGCCGTCAAGGTCGGGTAGTTCCAGGCCAGGCTCGCCGAAAGGGAGCGGTTCAGCCCGCGCTCCAGCAAATTCCTGAGCTCGATGGCCAGGATCGAGCTCAGGCCCATCGAGCCGAGCGTGCGCTTCGCGTCGATCTTCGCCGGCGGGACCTTGAGCACCTTACCGATGCTGTCGCGCACCAGCGCCTCGATCAAACGCTTGCGATCCGCCACGCTCGCCGACGTGAGCTCGGTCGCGAGGTCCGCTTCACCGGCGCCGCTCCCGTGAGCCGGCAACAGCTCGCGATACAGCCGCTCTCCGCGGCCGGCGCGCGCCTGACGGAACGCCGCCCAATCGACACCGAGCACCGTGAACGCGGGAACCGAGCCGGCCCACGACCAGAGCACGATCGAGCAGGCGCGCTCCGGAGAGAACGCGACGATGCCCTGGCGCGACAGCCCGCTCTCGACTTGACCCCGCGCGAGCCCGGTGTCCTCCCACACGCCCCAGGCGATACTGACCCCGGGCAGGCCGCGCGCCTTGCGATCCTGCGCCAGCGCGTCGAGCCCGGCGTTGGCCGCGGCGTAGTTGGCCTCGCCCGCCTCGCCGAGCTGTCCGATGATCGACGAGAACATCAGGAACAGGTCGAGCTCGGGCAGCAGCCGATCGAGGTTCTGCGCGCCTGCGAGCTTCGGGTGGAGGACCTTGTCGAAGCTCGCGCGATCGGTGTCACGCACGAGCCGGCTCTCGAGCACCGCAGCCGTGTGCACCACGCCGCGGATCGGAGGCCAGGCTTCCTTCGCGTAGCGCTCGAGGAACGCGCGGAGCTCCGCTTCATTTCCGACATCCACCGCAGCCGTCTGCACGCTCGCGCCGAGCGCCTCGAGCTCGCGCACGGCTTGCACGCGCCGGCCCGCGGGCGTCGCCGGGTCCAGGCTCAGCC
>JALYWZ010000504.1 GCA_030852505.1 Myxococcota bacterium
ATCCCGGAGTCGAACGGCGTGGTGCTGCAGGCGCTGTGCACGCTCGCCGGCGCGTCCGCCGAGCTCGGGCCACGCTTGCCCGACGAGCTCGACGCGGCAGCGCGCGCTTTCGCCGAAGCCTTCGAGCGCGCCGATCTCGTGGTCACGGTGGGAGGCATGAGCGTCGGCGATCACGATCTGGTGCGACCCGCGCTCGAGCGCGCCGGCGCGAGCCTCGATTTCTGGAAGGTGCGGATCCAGCCCGGAAAGCCGCTGGCCTTCGGCCGGCACGGCAACACCTTCGTGCTCGGGCTGCCGGGCAATCCCGTGTCGGCGCAGATCACCTTCTCGCTCTTCGGCATGCCGCTTTTGCGCGCGCTGTGCGCGGACCGCGCGCCTCTGCCGGAGCGCATCAGCGTTACGCTGGGGCACGACCTCGCGCGCAAACCCGGCCGGCTCGGCGTTTACCGCGCGCGGCTGTTCGGCAGCGAGGCCTGGCTCGACCACAACCAGTCGTCCGGCGCGACGACCTCGCTCGCACGCGCGGCAGCACTGGTGTTCGTTCCGGCGGAGAGCGCGCACTGCCCGAGCGGTACGCGCCTCGAAGCGATCCGGCTCGATGACGTCTAACCCCACGTTCGAGCCGCCGCTGATCGGTCTGTTCGTCGGCGGGAAAGCCCGCCGCTTCGGCGGCATCGCCAAGGGCTGGCTCCTGACACCCGAAGGCACCAGCATCGTGGAGCGAACGATCGCGCTTTCGCGTCAGGCGCTACCCGATGCGCCGCTGGTGCTGGTCGGTGACGCGAGCGCCTACGAAAAGCTCGGCCTCGAGGCGATCGCCGACGCGCCATCCGGGATTGGCCCGCTCGGCGGGCTCTCGGCGCTACTCGCGGAGAGCGAGCGGCGCGGCTCACGGACGGCGCTGGCGCTGGCTTGCGACATGCCGTTTGTCTCTGCCGAGCTGATCCGCAGGCTGTGCGAGGTCGCGCCCGAAGCCCCCGTGCTCGCGCCACGACCGCCGGGACAACCCTGGTACGCGCTCACCGCTCGCTACGCGGCCGGCGTGCTGCCCGTGTTTCGGGCCATGATCGCCGAGGGCGAGCACAAGCTCCAGCGCTTGTTCGAGCGCGTTCCAGGAGCCGCCGTGCTGCCGCTCTCCGAAGCGGAGCTCGGAGCGCTCGTGGACTGGGACACTCCGGCCGACGTGCGCTAAAGCGCGGCGCCGGGCACGCGCGCATCTTCCCAGCCGATCCACGACGAGCCGGACGGATCGTGCTCGCGCTTCCAGATCGGGACGCGCTGCTTCACGCGGTCGATGAGCTCACGGCAGGCCTGGAACGCTTGCTCGCGATGCGCGGCGCTGGCAGCGCAGATCACGGCCACGTCACCGATCGAAAGCGCGCCCACGCGGTGAAAGACGCACAGCCGCGTCCCGGGGATCTCGTCCTCGAGCTCGATCGCGATCCGCTCCATCTCTTTCACCGCCATGCTGGCATACGCCTGATACTCGAGCAGCTGCACGGGACGGCCCAGGTTGTGATCGCGCACCGTTCCGATGAACACCGCGATGCCGCCGGCATCCGCGCGCGAAACGCGCCGCACGGCCTCGTCCACCGATAGCGTCGCCTCGCTGATCGAAAAGCGCTCGGCGGGCTCGGCGACGGGCGCCGCGCTGCGAAAATCACCGCTTTTTCCGCCGGATTTTTCGAGCAGCTGGGTTGAGCCGATCACCATCGAGCGATCGAACGCCTTGAGCATGTCGTAGACGGTGAGCGCGGCGGCGCTGGCCGAGGTCAGCGCCTCCATCTCGACGCCCGTTCGATCGAAGGCCTCGACCGAGCTCTGGATCCGAACCGAGCGCCGCGCGGGCTCGAGCTCGAGCTCGACCTGAACCCGAGTGAGCGCGATCGGATGGCAGAGCGGGATCAGATCCGAGGTGCGCTTTGCTGCCATGATGCCGGCTAGCCGCGCGGTGCCGAGCACGTCGCCCTTCGGCGCATCGGCTCGAAGCAGGCGTTCGAAGGCCTCGCCGTTCATGCTCACGCGGGCGGTCGCCACGGCACGACGCGCGCTGGCGGGCTTCGCCGAAACCGAAACCATCCGCGCACCGCCTCGAGAATCCAGGTGCGTCGAGAACGCGCTCGCGCCGACGATCTCCTGATAGGCCTCGTTCAAGCGCTCGCTCGCTCCCTTGCGCGCCACCTTGACCAGGGCGTAGCGGTCGAGCGGAGAAAGCGCGCTCCAGACCGCGGGTGTTAGCGGCCGCTCGGCACCCAGCGAAGCGAGCAGCGACTCGGGGGCGGCGCCTGCCGGCGGATCCAACTCCGGCGCAATCGCCTGCGCCATCGGGCGCGCGCCCGCAAGCACCTCGGACACCGCGCGCGTGTCGACCTCCGGGGCCGTGCCCAGCTCGACCAGCGTCGCGCGGAGCTGCCGCGACAGGCTCTTCCAGCCGTACAGTGAAGGGCGGAGGCCCACGAGGTCGGCCGCGCGACGTGCCGAAAGCGGCATCAGCTCGAGCTCTCGACTGATCCGTTCGAAGGCGTAGACGCTCACGCGGCCGAGCATAACGCATCCGCGCGTGCTAGTTCTGGGCTCGTGACTGAGGCTCTGACGCAGAGCTTGCTCGATCGGCTGGGGCGGCCCATCCGCGACCTGCGCGTGAGCGTCACCGACCGCTGCAACTTCCGCTGCCGCTACTGCATGCCCCGCGAGCACTTCGGCGCGGGCCACGAGTTTTTGCCGCGCACGCAGCTCTTGAGCTTCGAGGAGCTCGCGCGCGTCGCCGCCGTGGTGGCGGCGCTGGGCGTGGTCAAGGTCCGGCTCACCGGCGGAGAACCGCTGCTCCGGGCCAATCTCGAGCGGCTCGTCTCCCAGCTCACGCAAATCCCAGGGCTCGAGGTGGCGCTGACCACCAACGGCTCGCTGCTGAAGCGCTCCGCTCAGGCCCTCGCCGACGCCGGGCTGTCCCGGCTCACCGTCAGCTTGGATGGGCTGGATCCGGAGATCTTCCGGCGTATGACGGATGCGGACTACACCCCGGCCGACGTGCTCGAGGGCATCGCCGCGGCAGAGCGCGCAGGTCTGTCTCGAATCAAGATCAACACGGTCGTGCGGCGAGGCGTGAACGACAGCGAGATCTTGCCGCTCGCGCGCCACTTCCACGGCTCGGGCCACGTCCTGCGCTTCATCGAGTACATGGACGTCGGCGGCACCAACGACTGGTCGCGGCGCGACGTCGTCACGGCCGAAGAGATCGTCGCGCGCATCGACAGCGAGCTGCCGCTCGAGCCGCTCGAGCCGAGCGCGTTCGGTGAAGTCGCCGAACGCCATCGCTACCGGAGCGGCGGCGGCGAGATCGGCGTGATCGCCAGCATCACCAAGCCGTTCTGCGGAAACTGCACGCGCCTGCGCCTGTCCTCGGAAGGCCGGCTCTACACCTGCCTCTTCGCGACCCAGGGAGAAGACCTGCGCGAACGGCTGCGCGCCGGAGCAACCGACGCCGAGCTCGCCGAGTTCGTCCGGAACCTCTGGCAGCAGCGGGAAGACCGTTATTCCGAGCTGCGCGTGCCCGAGCGTCGGCGGCTTCCGCGGATCGAGATGAGCTACATCGGCGGCTAGCGCTCGCTGGCGTCGCTGCGGCCCTTCGCCGACAACCCGACGTTCAGCGCGGCACGGTAGTCGCGCGTCGAGAACCCGGGACAGCGCGCGAGCAGCTGCTCGAGCAACAGCATCCGCGCTTCGGGACCGAAGCTTTCGTCCACGGCGTCACTCAGCTTGCCGAGCAGGTAGTCACTGACGAGCTCCGAGGCGACGTTGCGAAGCTCCGACTTGGTGACGCTGGAACGTTGAGCCGGAAACGAAGTGAAAACTGTGGAGGGGGTCACGGCTCAGGATGTCGCAACAGCCGTGCCAACCATCCCGACCTCGAATTTCGGCTCAGAACGCCAACATTTCGGAGCGTGTCCGACACTTCCGTCGTTTTTGTAGGAGAAATCCGACGAAGATGTCGCGCGCGCGATTTCGCCTTCCCGAGTCTGTGAAAAAAGTCAAGGCGCGCTGCGGCAAAGCACCCGCGGCCCGGCGAGACCGCGAACGGCACACGCGCGTACTGGACGCCGCTCGTAGCAGGCCTTCGCAACGGGACGCGATGCCTCTCGAAGCGAGACGCGCAATCACGTGATTGGAGATTTTTCGCAACACATCGAAGCTCCACTCGCCACGCCGCTGCGAGCGCGCGCGCCACTTCCGAGCGCTCCGCAAAATTGCTGCGCGCGTGTCAAAGACTCGCACATTCACCGCTCAGCGAGCGAATCAGCGTGCGAGATCGAACTGCGCGACTCCGAAAATCATCTAGTATGCGCGATGCGCTGACACACTCAGCGCTCCCGCGAGCTCCGTGAAAAACGCGTTCATCGGATACGTGCCGAAGCCGTCTCGGTCTGCGCTGCGCTGGCTCTGTAGCCTGCTGGCCGCGAGCGCATTCGCCGCCGCGTGCGGCAACGAGGCGGTGGACGATCTGTTCACCTCCACCGATCCGTCGCGCGGCGGCAGCGCGCCGATCGTGGGACCCGAGCCGACCGGAACCGGCGGCGGGCCGTTCGTATTTCCGAACTTGCCGGCCACGGGCGTGAG
>JALYWZ010000505.1 GCA_030852505.1 Myxococcota bacterium
GGCGAGCAAGAGCGAGACCCAGGTCTCGGCCTTGAGCTCGGTCGCGGATACGTCCACCAGCACGAAGTTGCCCTCGCTCTTCAGGGGGCGGAGGCCCGAGATGCGTCCGAGCTTCTCGCGCAGCTCTTCACGGGCGGCGCGCAGGGTGCCGAGGCGCTGCGATTGCTCGGCCTCGTCGTCGAGCGCCGCGCTCGCTGCCGCGATCACCAGCGCCGGGATGTTCCACGGCACCTTCACGCGGCTGAGCAGGCGGGTGACGACCGGATGCGCGAGCGCGTAGCCGAGGCGCAAGCCGGCCAGGCCGTAGGCCTTGGAAAACGTGCGCAACACGATCGCGTTCGGGAACTTGCGGATCAAGTAGGCGAACGAGTCGCCGTCCCCGAACTCGACGTAGGCCTCGTCGATCACGGTCGGCAAGCCGAGCCCCAGAATCCGCGACAGCGCCTGCTCGGAGATCGAGCCGCCGGTCGGGTTGTTGGGCGTGCACAGGAAGATCACCTTGGTTCGCTCGGTCACCGCGCGGAGCAGCGCCAGGATGTCGTGCTCGTGATCCTCCGTCATCGGCACGAGCACCGGGATGCCGCCGTGCGTGCGCGTGCGCGCCTCGTACATGCTGAAGGTCGGCACGCTGAGCAGCACCTCTTCGCCCGGGGCGACGAAGGTGCGGATCACGACGTCGATGAGCTCGGTCGAGCCTGCGCCGAACAGCACGCTGCCGGTCTCGAGCTCCTCGCGCTCGGCGACCTTCTGCGCGAGCTCTTCCGTGCCACCCGGATACAGGTTGCCACGCAGGGCGGCCTCGAGGATCGCGTTCACCACGCGCGGGCTCGGCGCGAACGGGCTCTCGTTCGACATCATGCGCACGGCGCCCTTCTTCTCGGCGAGGGCGAAGTGCGACTCGTTGTAGGGGGTCGCGGCGCGCACCCAGCTCGGCGCGAACGCCTCGAGCGCCTCGGGGTTCATCGCCGTGGGCTGAGCGGAGCCCGGCTCGTCGCCGAGATCGTCTCCGAAGACCCGCAGCATGGCCTCGGCCCGCTCGAGCGCGGGGCGCGTATCCACGTCGATCCAGCGGGCGTCGCCCACGTCCACGCCGAAGAACTGGCCGCGGCGAGCCAGGGCCGCCACGCCTTCGCTGAGCGAGCAGTCGCCGCGCTCGGCGTCGAGCCGGGCGAGCTCGTCGAGCAGCGCGGGGCCGATCCGGAACACGCCGGTATCGAGCGCGTTGTAAGCGTCGAGCTCCTTGCCGATCTCGGCGATGTGCGCGCGCTCGACGCGCACCTTGGTCGCGTCGTCGAGGTCGAAGCAGCGCTCGATGTCGTAGTCCACGCCGAGACCGCACGCCCCCTCGGGCAGATCGTAGGCGAGCAGGCGTCGCACGAGATCCGGTGAGTACAGGTGATCGGACATCGTCAGCACGCACTCGCGATCGATGTACTTGCGAGCTGCCAGGAGCGAGACGCCGTTCTTCTGGTGGTAGCGCGGGTTGTGCACGAACTTGAGCTCGAGACCGAGGCTCGGCTCGCTCGACAGCACGCGGCGCAACCGCTCGCCGTCGTGTCCGGTGATGATCACGGCTTCCCGGATCCCCGAAGCTTCGAGCGCGCGGATCACGCGCACGATCAACGCCACGCCCAGCACCGGGCGCAGCGGCTTCGGCAACTCGTCGTCACCTTCGCGCAGTCGGGAGCCGGTCCCCGCTGCGAGGATGACTGCTCGGGTCACGCGTCGTTCCGTCATAGGCAAGCTTCTCTTTCGTCGCACTCGTGTAAGCGCTACTCGCACTTAGCATGTGGTCTGACAACCCGGCAAATCCTTTTAGAGTCGCGCACTTAACCCACAAATTCCGTGTGAGGCCGTTGCCACACTGTGGCAACGCTGCAACATGAGTGTTCGCGGGGTTAGCTCGATATCCCACCTCGAATTACACTGCAGGCGGTATCCGCTCACGGCAGTGCGTCGCCGTTTACGCACCTGAGCCCAGAAGCGCGCGGGCGTGCTCGAGGTCCTCGAAGGTGTCGACCTCCGTCCATTTCAGATCGCCGACCTCGAGCGCAACCGCTCGCAGCGCGCCTGCTGCGACGAGCTCGGAGTACACGTCTTCGTAATACAAGCCGACTTCTCCACGCGCGATATGCGCGTCGATCGCAGTCAGCACACGCTCGCCACCGCGCGCGCTCAGCCATTCGACGCCGATCGTCTCCGCATCGGCAGAAGCCAGCGGAATGCCCTTGCCGAACTCGAGAACACGCGCGCCATCGAGGCGCACCTTCATCGCCTCCGCATCGCGCGGCCGCTTCGAATCCACGAGCACCACCAGATCCGCGTCGGTCTCGAGCGCCACCAGACGCGCGAGCAACGCGGGCTCGAACACCACGTCACCGTCGAGCTTCACGAACGCGCCGGAGATCGCCGGGCGGCACAGCGCGAGCGAGACGCTGTTCTGCGTGCTGTCGAAGCGCTCGTTCCTGCAGAGCTCGAGCCGATCGGCGAAGGAAGCGAGCTCGCGTCGCAGGCTGTCCTCGCGGTAGCCCGTCGCCAGCACGAGCTTCTGGGCGCCGTGGCTCGAAAGCAGCCGGCAAGCGCGGCCGACGATGGTTTCGGCACCGACGCTGACCAGCGCTTTCGGACGATCGTCCGTGATGGGACGCAGCCGCGAGCCGACGCCGGCAGCGAGGATGACCGCGGTCTCGAGATTCACGGGGCGCTTGTTAGCGTCGCTGACGGGTCTTTTCGAGCACTATTTTCGCGAGCCGTTTCGGGCCCTCGCGCGTGCATTACGCACTTGGCCCGGTTGCGGCACGGCACGCCGCTTGCTACGAGCCGCGCGAAATGCAGCGACCCCAAACCGTTACTCCGCCCCAAGGCAAACTCGGCGTGCTGCTCCCCGGCATGGGCGCCGTCTCCACGACGTTCATCGCCGGCTGCCTCTTGAGCCGCCGAGGCCTCGCTCGTCCGATTGGCTCTCTCACCCAGACGGGTACGATCCGCCTCGGCAAGCGAACCGACGGGCGTTCACCGAAGATCGCCGACTTCGCACCGCTCGCGAAGCTCGAAGATCTGGTCTTCGGGGGTTGGGATCTGTATCCCGACACGGCTTACGCAGCAGCCGCCAACGCCAACGTTCTCGAGTCCCGGCACCTCGATCCGATCAAGGACGAGCTGTCCGCGATTCAACCGATGTCCGCGGCCTTCTACCCCGAGTACGTGAAGCGGTTGTCCGGCCCGAACGTGAAGAAGGCCGCTTCCAAGTTCGAGATGGTCGAGCAAATCCGCGAGGACATCCGCCGCTTCATGAAGCAGAACGACTGCTCGCGCGCCGTCGCCGTCTGGTGCGGCTCCACGGAAATCTACCTCGAGCCGGGTCCGGCCCACCAGACCATCGCGTCCTTCGAGAAGGCGCTGCGCGAGAACGATCCGACGATCTCGAACTCGATGCTCTACGCCTGGGCGCTCTTGAAAGAGGGCGTGCCCTTCGCCAACGGCGCGCCGAACCTGACGGTGGACATTCCGGCGGTGCACGAGCTCGCCCGCGAGACGCAAACGCCGATCTCGGGCAAGGATTTCAAGACCGGCCAGACGCTGATGAAGACCATCCTCGCGCCTGGTTTCAAGGCCAGGATGATCGGTATGCGCGGCTGGTTCAGCACCAACATCCTCGGCAACCGCGACGGCGAGGTGCTGGACGACCCGGACAACTTCAAGTCCAAAGAGGTCAGCAAGCTCGGCGTGCTCGAGCAGATCCTGCAGCCCGAAATCCACAAGGAACTCTACGGAGACCTCTATCACAAGGTCCGAATCAACTATTACCCACCCGCCGGCGACGCCAAAGAGGGCTGGGACAATATCGATATCTTCGGCTGGCTCGGCTACCCGATGCAAATCAAGGTCGATTTCTTGTGTCGCGACTCGATCCTCGCCGCGCCGCTGGTCCTCGACCTGGCGCTGTTCATGGACCTCGCGCGCCGAGCGGGCTTCCGCGGCGTTCAGGAGTGGCTGAGCTTCTATTTCAAGAGCCCGATGACGGCGCCCGGTCTCTACCCGGAGCACGACCTGTTCATTCAGTCGATGAAGCTGAAGAACACGCTCCGGTGGATGATGGGTGAAGAGCTCATTACCCACCTCGGCCACGAGTACTACGATTGAACGGGAGCAGGGGGAGCGGGCAGCCGTTCCCCCGCCCTTGCGGTTCAGAATGACAGTCGAGTGAGGGAGTCGCGGTAGCCGGCCGCGGCGACCCGTTTCGCTTGCACTCCACGCGCGAAACGCCGAAAATTCCGCCGGACAAGTGGACGGACAGCTGTCCGCACACGGACACTCGTCCGGACAGGAAACAATCACTCGCGGTTCGAAGAACGCCGGGACACGGCGCTGTTCGCGGCAGGTCGCGCTGGTGCGCCAGAAGCCGCGAGCGACGCAGTCAGGCGCACGAAGAGCGGACAGCGTTTCACGCGAGCCCTGCCCTTCGCCGCTCGATCCAGTGCCAGCCGAGCGCGCTCGCCGCGACGAGGGCCCAGGCCCAGGCGGGCACGATCGGCGTCACCTCGCGCAGCGTCGCCACCTCGGTGGGCGGCGGCTTGGGTAGAGAGCCAGCGCCTGACTTGGTGACGAAG
>JALYWZ010000506.1 GCA_030852505.1 Myxococcota bacterium
CCCGGTGGATCTCGAGACGCAGTGTCTCGGACACGGCGTTGACGGCGCTGACGCCGACGCCGTGCAGCCCCGCGCTGACCTTGTAGCTCGAGTGATCGAACTTGCCGCCCGCGTGCAGCACGGTCATCACCACCTCGGCGGCGCTCACACCGCGCTCCGGCATGATGCCGACGGGGATGCCGCGACCGTCGTCTTCGACCGTGACTGAGCCGTCGAAGTGGATGGTGATGCTGATGATCTTGCAGTGACCTGCCAGGTGCTCGTCGACCGAGTTGTCGATGACTTCCCAGACCAGGTGGTGCAGCGCCGAGCCGTCGTGGACGTCCCCGATGTACATGCCGGGACGTTTGCGAACTGCCTCCAGCCCTTCGAGAACGGTGATGTTGCTGGAATCGTACGTGGACGTCTTTTGCGTCGCTTCGTCAGCGGCAGTGGTCAAATCCAGGTCCTTTGCTGAGGCCGAGGTGACACGCGGGGCGGAGCACCAAAACCCTCGAAAAAGGGCCCGGTCCATATAGCCTTTCAGGGTGGGTTTTTCAAGCGTTTTGCGGCAAAAAACCGCCCAAAAACCGGCTCAGCGAAGGCGAGTCAAGCGACCTTCCGAAACGGTCCAGTCGGCGCGGCTCCGGGCGGCCGCGATCGTGCTCGGAAATAGCTCCGGTCGAGTGGTCGTGACGAACACCTGGCTCACGGCGGCGCGCACCACGTCGTAAACCGCGCCGGTGCGCGACGGGTCGAGCTCACTCGAGACGTCGTCCAGCAACAGCACCGGCTCGGCGCCGCGCGCTTCGAGGATGCACTCGAGCTCGGCGAGCTTCAGCGCCAAGGTCACGATCCGCTGCTGGCCCTGCGAAGCGTGGAAACGCGCGCTCTTGCCGCCGAGCGAAAGCTCGAGCTCGTCGCGCTGCGGGCCGAAGCTCGGGGCGCGCCGGAGCAGATCCTTGCGCCGGCGATCGCGGAGCTCGTCGAGGAAGCGAGCGGGGTCGCTGGTGCCGCCCGGCACGTGCCGCAAAGTCAGCTCGAGCTCGGCGGGCGCCAAGCGCTCGAAGCCGGGCGCGACGTTTCGCGAAAGGGCCGCCGCCGCCTGCTCGCGCGAGCGCTGGAAGCGCGCCCCGTGCTCGGCGCACAGGAGCTCGAAAGGGTCGAGGTCCAACGCGCGCTCTCCGCGCTCTTCCAGGGCCTTCTGGCGCTCCTTGAGGGCCCGTTCGTAGGCCGCTCGCGAGGCGTAGCCGTGCGGATCGACGAACAGCGCCACGCGGTCGAGCAATCTCCGGCGCTGGCTCGACGCACCGGCGACGAGCTCGAGGTCACCCGGGTGGAACACCACCACGGGCGTCTTCTGCGCGTAGTCGAGCAGCCTGGGCGGGCGCTTGCCGTCGATCGCGACGCGGCGCACACCGCGGACGATCTGAGCGCGCTGTTCGCGCGGGCGCCCGGCTTCTTCGATGCTCGCTGCCACCGCGAGCTCGCTGCGCTCGTGCTGCACCAGCGCCGGCAGCTTCTCGGTCCGAAAGCTGCGTGTCGTGGCCGCGAAGTACAGCGCCTCGAGCAAGCTGGTCTTGCCCTGGCCGTTGTCGCCCGTGATCACGTTGAGGTCCGGCCCCGGCTCGCACACGCCGTCGATCAGGTTCCGGAAGCCGACCACCGACAGACGCCGGAAAGAAAGGCGTCTTCGCGCGCTCGCGTGGAGCTCGGAGTTCAAATCCGCATCGGCATCACGACCGCGAGGTAGGTCGTGGTGCCGCTGGCAGTAGCCGGCTTGATCACCGCCGGATCGAGCTCGCCGCTCACGCCGAGCACCACGTCCGCGTCGTCGATCGCGCCCAGCACGTCGAGGAAGTAGCGCGCGTTGAAGCCGACCGTGACCTCGGGGCCGTCGTAGTCCACGGCCACCTCGTCGAAGCCCTGGCCGCTCTCGGGGCTCTCGCTTTCGAAGCGCATCTTGGAACCCCCGAGCGTCAGCCGAATCCCGCCCGTGCGATCGCTCGCCGCGACCGACACGGCCTTCAGCGTATCGGCGAGCTCGGCGCGTCCCGCGCGCACGATGTGCTCGCTGTGCTCCGGGATCACCTGCTGGTAGGGCGGGAACTGCGCGTCCACGAGCTTCACCGAGAAGCGCAGCCCGGGCAGATCGAAGAACGCGTTCGGGCCGCCGTGCGAGATCATGATCTCGGTCACGTCGCTGCCGCCTTCGGCCTTGCCCTCGGTTGCTGCCTCGTCGCACAGCCGCTTCAGCTCGAGCACGCCCTTCAGCGGGATCAGGAACGTGACCGTGCCCTGACCGCCGCGGACCAGTGTCTCCATCTTCGACAGCCGGTGGCCGTCGGTGGTGACCATGCGCACGCGCTCGCCTTCCCACTCGAACAAGGCGCTGTTCAGGTGGGCGCGCGTGTCGTCCGTCGAAATCGAAAAATAGGTTCCCGCGATCAGCTGACCCAGCGCGCGCACGTCGATGGGCATCGGCTGCGAGCCGGCGTCGGGCGCGGGCAGCTGCGGAAACTCTTCGCCGGGCATGCCGTGGAGCGTGAAGCGGCGCGCCGAGCCCACCGCGCGGATCGTCGTTGCGGCACCACCGCTCGTCGCGATCGCCAGCTTGCCTTCGGGCATCATGCGGACGCGCTCGAACAGATCTCGGGCGGGCAGAGCGACGCTGCCGCCGGTCTCGACCTCGGCCGTCACGGTGCCCGTCACGGCCAGATGCAGATCGGTCGCCGAGAGCTTGAGACGATCGGTGCCCTCGACCTCGAGCAGCACGTTGCCGAGCACGGGCATCGTGCTCTTCTTGTCGGCGACCCCCTGGCAGCGGCCGAGGATCTTCAACAGGTCTCGTTTCGTGACGACGACGTGCATCTCGCGCCACGTTTAGCCCGGCTCGTGGCGTGGGAGTAGCCCCAGGGTGACTCACGAATGCGATTCCCGAGCCAAGGCTCCTGGCCCACCTCGCGGGGCGCTCTCCGATCCGGATCTATATGGAAATTTAAGAAACGCGTCGTAGCATTAGGGGCTGTGGAGACCGGGGATATCTCTGTAAGAGATCAAAATTACTCAATAATTTAGTGTGTGCGGCTGTGGGGCAGTGGCGGTGGGAAGCGCCTGGAACATCTGGGGGAAGGCGCGGTCGGTGAACTATCCACCAGCCCATACCCCGGCCGTCCAGAGAGTTACCCGGAAGTTATCCTCAGCCTGTGGATGGAGATTCCGGCCGCTCGGCGGGCTCTTCGGAGCGCCGTGACCCGGCGGTTTTCCGGGACTTTTTCGGGGCCGCCAGCGCCGTCTCCAGGGCTGCCGGGCCGAGCCGCGCCAGGGCGTCGAGCAAGGCCTTGCGCGCGTCGCTGTGGGCGCGCGGCCCGAGGTCCCCTTCTCGCCGAGCCCGCTCCACGACCACGAGCTCCTCGAGCAAGAGCTCGCGCGCGACCTCGAGCTCCTCGTCGCGCTTGGTTTTGCCGGGCGCGTCGAAGCTCAGGTAACCCCACGCCGCACCGAAGCCGGACGCGGCGAGCGCAGCTGCGAGCAGCGCCGCGATCCAGCGCCCTGGGCCAGGTACGGGAAGCCCCGATAGCGTGATGTTCACGGTCTCGACCTTGTCGTTCGCGTCGAACACGCGTCGGGTCACGACCACGCGCTGGCCGTTCTCGGTTTGATCCGTGCGCGGCGGCTCGTAGCCGTCGACCGTGAGCGTCATCGTCGCGGACGCCGCAGCGATCACGCGCATCTCGAAGACGTGGGGCAGCATGCCGAGCGTGAAATAGGCGTTGGCTTCGCGCTGCTTCGGCACCTGGAAGCGGAACGACGCATCGTGCTGCCCGGGCGTGAACGTGCCGAGCAGCTTCGCGCCGCGCTCCTCGTCCGGCTCCCAGCGCACGTCCGTCATGCCCTTCTCGGCCGCGAAGGCCTTGAAGCCGCTCGGCAGCTTGATCGTGACGTTGTCCGGAACCCAGCTCACCGCGCCGAGGTTCAGGATCCGCATCATCACCTGGAACTGAAAGACGTCGTCGCGGGTCTCGATATAGACGATGCCGCGCATGCCGACGTAGGCCTGATCCACGTCGCGAACCACGGGAAATACGTGGAGCCGCACGCGATGGCCGGAGTCCTCCGGCAGGCTGATCGGCATCGACGAATACTCGGCGGCACCACTCTTCAGGGTGACGCGGTAGCTGTAGCCGCTGCCGATCGTCAGGCCGTCGAAGCGCACCCGGCCGAGCTCGTCGGTCTTCGCGAATTTTTCGGAGCGCGATTCGCCCTCGGCGACGCTCTGGAACATCACGCCGAGGCGCACCTGTTGCCCGACCACGGGCTTCTCGTCCTGATCGGCGATCAGCGCCTCGATCGTGCCCTTCGGCAAATCGGCTGCGGGCGCGCTGAGATCGCGCGGGATGGTTTTTTGCGCGTGCGGGTTGGCCGGAGCTGCTTGCTGCGCCAGGACCGGCAGCGCGAACGCGAGGCAACACAGAGCAAGGAGCAGTGACACGAAGTGCCGGGTCATGGCTCGGTCTCCTGTGCGGCCGCGCGAGTGGGCGCGGGCGCGGGCGAGGATGGCGCGGACTTGGAGTCGGGCTCGGACGCGGGCGCCCGGGGTGCGGCGTCTTTGGTCGCAGCTTCCGCGGAC